>JBHIDV010000335.1:0-3414 GCA_046760285.1 Sedimentisphaerales bacterium | reverse complement strand
ATGAGGCCTCCCCAGTTGCTATTGGCAGTAAGCTTGACATATTTTGCTACCACGCCGTTAAAATCAATAGTAGTATTGGCTGCATAACCAGGCGTACCGGGTGCTCGGGCAAACTCGTGGGTAGTACCCAATGTAGTCCAGTTGGCACCATCACTGGAATACTCAATGGTAACATCTTTGAACCCGAAACCGACAGTAGACTCAATCACCTGATTGAAGTTCCATACCCACATCTGATGTAGTTTATAAACCCGGTCAAACTCATACTGTATCCAGGTCGGCTGCGGTGCACCTATACCACTAAGCCATATATCTGCCTCCTCAGTTGAGTGCAGGTCATTCTCGTCCAGTCCGGAGCCATCAATGGTCTTTTCAGGCCCGGTGTCTGGGTTGAACTGGCTGGAGGCGGTGGCAGTGATAGAGCTGCCAGGGATAGGATATGCGAATGGCTCAACTGTAAACTGCCAGACACCACCTTTGAAGATTGTAAAATCGGGTGGGGCATTGACCTCGTCGATCCGCCAATAGTAAGTCTGCTCCCACTGCAGGACCTCAGCAGGACTATAGCTGTTAGGTACCTGGTTCTGGCTTACCAGTACATCAAGCGGATTGGTTCTGCTGGCGTCGTTGACATCGTCGAAAACGGTTCCGAAGTATACATCATGTTTGTCAGCATATTCTCCCGGCTTCCAGCTAAGGGTCACATCTTGCGGCACATCTGTTTGCTCATTAGCTGGACTGGGATTAGAGGCCACCCCAGGAGAAAAACCCATCTTCATGGCCTCTTGAATCTCTTGCACTGTTAGGGCTCTGGCGAAAATGGCAAATTCATCGATAATGCCATCTGCACCATTATGAGCAGGCATATAACCTGTGCCGACATTAAAACCAATCTTAGGATTGGCGTTAAGCGGAGGGAACTGTCCTAGACCGGGAACACTTCCTACCTCTTCACCGTTGATATAGAAAAAAGCGTTTCCTGCATCGAAATCCCATGTTGTCGCTATGTGATACCACTGTCCAGCAGAGGGTATAGCATCTGTAGCAGGAATTTGCCAATCCTGAAAGTCAGCATCAGAGGCATCTTCCAAATAGAATCCGAACGTGGTCTGCCTACCTCCCGTTTCCTTACCTTTTCCTATCATATAGTATATAGCACCAGTGTTAGCATCAAATAGCCTATATGTTTCTGGGTCACTGCCGGCCCAATTTGGCTTGAACCAGAATGCGATGGTTGCTGCAGGTTGAAGAACGTTAGATATCTCAACGTATTGGTCCTTCTTGCCTATAGCGATTCCCTTTCCATATTTCCCGGGTACACGCTCAGCTCCGACTATCTTACCGTCATTTCCATTTCCGCTTGCGTCCTCTGCAACATCTCCTGAACCTTCAAAAGGGAACCACAGTATTAAATCCTTCTGAGCTTCTGCAGTAGAATAAAAGACGGCCAGCACCAAAACAAAAGAAATTAGATAAGTCAATTTTCTGTACATGATTCTTCCTCCTTTCTTCTTACTCTTAACACCTCTTACTTATATTGCGGCAGAGCCCGCACATCTACCTTGTGCTGCCAACGCCGTTTAGTCAATCTTAGAAATCACGATAACATCCAGCATCGCACCTGCCTCTCTGTAGGCAATTTCCAGAGTATAAGTCCCAGCAGGCATCGTGAATTGAACTGTTGGATTGCCAGGATCGTCGTCGCTGAAGACATCGTCCCAGTGCCAGAAGTTTCCTGGCTGTATGCCATTAAACATCACCCAGCCACTACTGTGGTTAGCCGTCTGGGTGGTAGCATCCGGTATCCGTACCCAGAAAGAGTCGTCGCCGCTGGGGATATTGACTCGAAACTGCAGTTTGTAGACTCCACCCGCTACCGCAAAAGTATAACTCGCAGTACCGGCAGGAGCCGGCGGATTGTTATTGCTGTTACTGAGACTGGGATCCGTCCCTATATACTTGCCGCCTGATGCTGCAGCCGTCTCATAAATCACCATGGGTTCGGTAATCGTAGTGGCCGCTTCTGCCTCGATCCAGACCTCTTCCGAAGAAACCACCACCTCAGGAGCCAACCGATACAGTTGAATGTCGTCAAAGTACAATGTACCCTTGGCACCATTGCCGTCAATGCCAATACTCAGCTTGGTGATATTCTGCAGGTTCGCACCAACCGATGCCAGGTCTATATTCCACTGCTGCCACCGTAGTTTCGCCATAGCAGCCGTATCACCGCCATAGACCACTTTGGAATTGTTGAGCTTCACATACAACTGCCCAACTGAATTGGTCGGATTGCCGTGGAAGTACAGCACCAATGTCTTAATGCCGTGCTTGGTCCAATCCTGCGGGCTGGCAAAAGTGCGTGCCGCCTCCGAATATGCTGCGCCAGCGGTGTTGTCGTAAGAAAATGGCATCGATTGCTTACCTGCGTGAATGATACTTTGCTCAGCAAAAGGAGGGTCGGCGTAACCTACTTGCGAGCCGTTTGTAGCGACGCCCCAGCCGTCTATCCACGTGTCGAATATCCGGTCAGGCTCAAAGTCGTTGTAGTCCTCAAAGTCATCCACCACCATATACTCCTGGGTGCTGAAGCTCAAGACATCGCCTTGCCAAGTGATGGGTGTCGCGGTCTCATTGACCTCATTAACCTTCCAGTAATAATTCTGTTCTAATTCAAGTGCTCCTGTGTCGTAGCTGACGTAACTTCTGTCGGCAGGGATATTAACAGCACCAACAGTTTCATCTATCACTGCCTGCTGGTCGGTGCTGAAGTACAGATTATGCGAAGCTGCCTCTCTTCCCGCTCGCCAGCTAACAGTCACATTATCCACAGCCATATCTGTTGTGCCGGAAGCTGGATTAAACCCTCTTGCCCACACCGGTACATAGAAGAAGCGAACCTCACTGAGACCGTATTGGTTAAGAATGCCACCCCAGTTTCTGTTAGCGGTAATCCTGATGTATTTAGCTACCACGCCGCTAAGATCAACCGTGGTATTGTGTGCATAACCATCAGTACCAGAACTCCGGGCAAATTCATGGGTAGCACTCAATGTGGTCCAGTTGGCCCCATCAGTAGAATACTCAATGGCAGCTTCCTTGATGCCAAAGCCGATAACAGGCTCAATGGAGGTATTGTAGTTCCATACCCACATCTGATGCAGTTTATAAACCTGGTCGAACTCATACTGTATCCAGGTCGGCTGTGGTCCAATCACACTACTGAGCCACATCGCCTTACTATCATCCGAGTGCAGGTCATCGGCATCCAGCCCAGAACCATTGATGGTATTTTCAGGCCCCTCCTCTGCGGCGTTTGAACTGGAGGCTGTGGCAGTTATATTCTCACCAGCAATAGGATAAGCAATGGGCTCTACTGTAAATTGCCAGACGCTGCCTTTAAATATTGTGGAG
>JBHIDV010000334.1:0-3419 GCA_046760285.1 Sedimentisphaerales bacterium | reverse complement strand
TACGGGCGACTGCTCCTGTGCCGTGTGAGGCGCATTCAGACATATTCAAGTTAGACCTGCCGGCAGCTTTTCCCCAGGCCTCGACCATCCCCCGGTGCAAATCCTCTGCGCTGTCGACATTGTATTGTATGGCAAACTGGTCGATGTTTGGCTCATCTGCGAACTCAGAGAAATCCAGCCCATGATGCTTGTGCACCGCTATCGGATGGTCATAATCGTCAGCGACTCGAATCTCCGCAGCAATCCTTTTCACACGCTCGACGCTGAACGCTTCTTCGTATTCTTCCGCAATGCACCATATAAGATTTCGTAGATGGTCGAAGCGATTTACAAGCGTATGAAAAAAATCTTTCTCCTCTTTGCTCACCCGGTCAGCAGTATCCCAAATACGCGCATTATCATCATAGAAAAAGAAAAAGATAACGATGCCGTTTCGGTCCATTTCGATGAACCATTTCTCCCACTGCTGGAGCACCCTGGGATTGATACCTTTACGGGGATGGTTATTTACAAACGGATTATGTGTCTTATCTCCGTCGCCGCCGTGTGAGCGTACCGCCATCAGGTAAATACAATTGGCGCCGGTTCCCTTTAGCTTTTCGATCAAGGCCATCTGGTCACCGTCACGAGTCCCATCCGGCCTGAGCTTGCCACGATAAAGAAAATCTTCTGGGTCGCCTGGTCCACACATAAAGAAAGGACCACCACCCTTGCGTTTGAGCCATTGTGGATGGTCGGGGTCAACAATAATTTGACCATGTTGAGGTTCAGATTTTACTACAGAATCCCTGAGCAGCTTCAAGACATGGTTTTCCATTTCGCTTCCTTGGATTTTGGTATCGTTCCAGCTTATAATCAAATCCATGCTGGGCATAACCACCATCGCGCGCTTACCGCCATGTCCGAAGCAGCCATAGGTATCGAGCGGCACGTCCGGCCAATGCCGCTTTCCGTCACGGTCGAGGCCGTTTGTCCACCAAAGCCAGCTATAGCTGCCCAGGTGGTCACACTGATTATCTGGAATTCTTTTCGAGCCTATTGAACGCTGCCCAGGTATCATCTGAGATTGTTGACCCGCTGTTCGTGGAATCGAATTTGACAGCGGCGACGTCACAGCTAAAGTTGCGTACTCAGCACCAATAAGCTGCTTACCTTTCCATTTGCCTTTGCGCAAATACAACAATCCAAATCGCGCAAAGTCACGCGGCGAAATGGCGAGCCGTCCAGGTCTATCCTTGAGGCCGAACGCCATAAAAGTTGGATTATCCTGACATTGGAGAACGTTAGTCAGCTTAGGGTACAAAACTTCCGCATCCACCGTTTCGTAGCTGACGCCGTAGACTTTCTTAAAGAGGGTGTCCCAGAAAAGTGCCATCTGCCAGTCATTGTAGGCAAAGGCTGTGCCGGGTCGTTCAGTCAGGCCGTAACACGATGTCTGATTGGCGAAGTGTCGCCAGGTGATGTCCCTGTCCTTATAACCAAGGTCTTTGTTAATTTGATTCAGCCTCGGCTCCCACCTGTTGACCCGCTCGTCCAAGCTGGAAATCCTACCTTCCTCTACGGCCTTAAACAGAAAGTGTGCGTAAAAAGGCTTTGCTGCTGAGGCAACATCTTTTCGCTTGCTGGCTTCGCCCCAGGTATAAATCATATAGCCATGCCGGACCACGCAGCCAAATCCGCCAGCATAATCACTCAATTCCTTCAACTTGCTCGCATCCTGTCCAACATCTCCGGGCTTTCTGATTTGCCATTCTCTGCCTGGGTACACCAACTCTCCTTCGCCTGCTCTCAACTGACAAGCTCCCAGCACAAGACTAATCGACAACCCTGTCCACAAAATCTCTAATCGCTTCATTTTCTTCTTTTCTCTTCAATAACGCTTTTGAACCATCTTGTCTGGCCGATATCTAACAAACTTCTAACTTGGCCAAGTCAATAGAATCCAAACTCGTACGCGGCATCAAATAGAGCCACTATGTTCTCAGCCGGGACGCCTACCTGTATATTGTGAACATTGTTGAAGACATAGCCACCGCCAGGCTTGAGGACCTCCAGATTCCTCCGCACATGCTCGGTGACATCGCTCGGCTTGGCAAAGGGCAGTATGTGCTGAGCATCTATGCCGCCGCCCCAAAACGCAAGCTTGTCGCCATATTTTTGTTTTAGCTCTGCTGGATCCATATTGGCGGCGCTGATCTGAACAGGATTGAGAATATCAATACCATTATCGATAAGATCCGGAATTAGCTGCATAATAGAGCCACATGTGTGATACCAGATCTTCGCGCTCGTTAAAGACTTGATATGTTGCACAAGTTTTTTTTGTCTGGGCTTGACCATTTTTCGATAGAACTCCGGGGAAAACAACGGCCCTGATTGACCGCCGATATCATCACCTATCATCACAATATCGATCAGGTCACCCACTTCTGCCATAAAACCGGTAAAGTAATCCAGCCAGAACTTCAACGTCCTGTCCAGCAGAGCCTCACAAAAAGCCGGGTTCTCTATCATATCGGTAAACCACCTTTCCAAACCCCGCATGTACCAGCATACCTCGTACACAACTCCGCCTATACCGGTTGATATCGCATAAGGCGTTTCCCTGCGTAACTGGCGTGCCTTCTCACGAACGCCCGTAAAACGCGTCGGGTCGTCGCCACAAGGTGCGGGATAATCTGCGAGGTCCTCAATTGTTGCCTCCGACAGTGGATGATAGGATATGTCCATATAAAGCTGTTGGTCATCCGGCATCGACCAGACTACGCCGAACTCATCCTTAAGATCGTGCCAGAGCCTCCCATCCCGCTTATTTTGCTCGATTGAACCTTTGTAGCGCTCAGGCCCATGGGCAAAAACGTAACGAATATCAACATGAAAACGCTGCAGCAGTTCTTCACACGGCTGGGCAAGTTGCTGCACCGGATCCATAATCGTTACTTCATCTTTTAAGCCCAGATAATTGAGCAATTCGTCATAAGCTCTCTTATGTATGCCGGTTTGAAATCCCCCAAGGTCGATGGGGACTCTATCGGGAATCTCGTGATTCAAAGCTCTTAGGACACGCTGTCTTGGGCTCATCGTTTCTTTCTGTGCCATCTTCTTTTTCATCTGACTTTCCTCGGTAGGCGGCCCCCAAACGAATTTTTTACTGCTTGCAGTAAAAAATACCTGTGTTTTTCGCTGCGCCGCAGCGAAAAACTCCTGGTCAGCAGCGAAAAATCCGTTTGGCAAACCCCAGCAATCTATCACGATGCGCACCAACATACAATTTCTATTTTCCGAGCGAAGCAATGTAGTTACCTGTACCGATCAATATGCCTGAAACCGCGGATTAAGCGGATTAAACAGATTCTTATTTATTATCATTTTCCGTGTAAATCCGTGAAATCTGCGGTTCAAGCCGACGCGAAGCAGCA
>JBHIDV010000333.1:0-3420 GCA_046760285.1 Sedimentisphaerales bacterium | reverse complement strand
TTTCCGCTTAGATTTGGACTTTAAGGCTTTATATGGGTTGATTTTGTATAATCTGGCACAATATGTCAAGCAACCTTGTAACTCACCTTCAGGAACGTGTCTAAAAAACGGTGGAAATGGCATTGACATTTTGTCATGATTAGGTCATAATATTTTGTTATTAGAATCAAAATCTGCGGCAAAATCGTCCACCCTCCGTCCCTAAGGGACTACGGAGGACAGGCAGGCTAAATATTTAGCCTCACGCTCGTCCGGCGTAGCTGTGCCGAAGCCGGATTTTACGTGGGGTCTAAATAACTTGAATTGAAGAGGAGATAAGTTATGTATAACGATAGACTATCGAGAAGAGACTTCATGCGCAATACTTCACTGATGGCGGCGGGGACAATTGCTGGTGCATTGGCGAGCAAGGGACAGGCCAGCACCAAGCGGAGCGGCCCATCGAAGATTCTTAATTACAATCCGAAGATGCACTACCGTCGATTAGGCAAAACTGGCCTGATGATTTCTGAGGTCAGCCTGGGTGGCCACTGGAAGAATCGCAATGCCGGCAGGTACTGGGACCATTTCGCTAACGAAGAAGTGCCCGAGGACGTCGCCAAAAACCGCACCGAGGTCATCAGCACCTGCATCGACTGTGGTATCAACTACCTCGACATTACCACTGCGGCTGAGTGTCTAAGTTACGGAGTAGCTCTGAAGGGACGCCGTGACAAAATGTATGTTGGCGCTGACATCCACACCCTTGGGCCTCGCCACTCAGAGTTATGCAATGTCAAGGACCAGACCCACAACGTCGAAGAATGTCTGCGTCTGCTCAAGACCGATTACCTTGATATCTGGCGGCCCCAGGCCAAAATGGCAGGAGAGCTTAATACAGACGCCGAAGTGCAGGTCCTGGTCGAGACCTTCCAGAAGCTGCACAAGGCTGGGAAGGTGCGGCATCTGGGAATCTCCTCTCACACTCGTCCCTGGCTGGAGCACGTCATGGAGACATTCGGCCAGTTCGAGATGGTGATATTCCCCTGCAGCGCAAAGACCAGGGAAAAAGGTAAGCCCCCTACAAAAGGTAACGTCGAAGAGGACAATCCGGGCTATCAAGCCGACCAGACGCAGAGCATCTTCAAGACGGTCCTGGAGAAGGATGTGGGAGTTGTGACGATCAAGCCCTACTTCGGCGGCAGTCTTTTCGAAAGCAGCCGCAGCAAAAAGGTCAAGTTCCCGGTGATGGGGGTGGGCAGCAAGCAAGAGAACGACCTGGCTCGGCTGACACTTCAATGTATTCTGGTCAATCAAGCCATTACCGCCACGATACCGGGCCTCTCCACGGTCTATGAGGTTCAGAACGCGGCCCGGGCTTCATACACGTCCGCCCGTGGCGGACTGGGAATGACTCAAGCGGAGAAAGATTGGCTTATGCGCATTACGGACGAGTGTTGGGCGGCACTGCCAGCCGAATACGCCTGGCTGCGCGACTGGGAACTTGTTTAGTCAAGTCATTTTTGGCTGCCACTTAAAAATTTTCGATTTGCGATGGTCGATTGCCAAATCCGGACGGGATTTACAGGATTATCCTGTTCATCTTGTCAAGAAAGCATCGACAATCCACCCAGATTTTATTTAATTTAAGGAGAAAACCAGTGCGCTCGAATATACGAACCGACTTATATATTCTGGGGCCAACACTGCTATTCGCAGTTTTTGCGTGGATATTTATTGTCTGTTTCGCAGAGCAATCACAAGCTGAAAAGGGCGCGGGGCGCAAGCCAAATGGGAACAATAAGTGTTATGTGTGTCATCCCAGCCTGAAGACAGAAAAGATTACCACAGTCCACCTGAAAATGGATATCAGCTGTGATGAATGTCACGGGCCGTCGGTTGAGCACATGCACGACGAGATGTTGATGACCAAGCCTGACCTTCTCTTCGGCCGGGCAGAAGTGGATAAGATGTGTTCGAATCCGATGTGCCATAAGTCGGGCGGAAATCGTGATGTCTATGGCTGGCAAGAGCACCAGGACCCTGCAGCGGTGAAAGCCTTTTACAAGAAATGGTTGGGCCGCACTCGCCCGAATGGACGGACTGTCACGGCCGAGTCGGTCTGCACAGACTGTCACGGAAAACACAACCTTGACCAGCCGATAAGAGAGCAGTCCGAACAGCAGCCCGCTGAGTGGATTGCCGCCTTCAATGGCCGAGACCTTACCGGCTGGAAATCCTCTGGCAATGCCTCCTGGATAGTTAAAGAGGGCCGAATAATTGCAAAGCCTGCGGCGAACGGCGAAGGCGGCGATCTTTGGGCCGAAGCGGTGTACCAAGACTACCTGTTGGTGGTAACATTCCGGGCCACTTGGCCTATCCACGCCGGCATCTGGCTACGCGCCGCCCCCGTGCTTTCTTGCGAAAGCAAGAACGGGGGTGGCCCACGAATCGAGATATTTGACAGCCAAAAACCGGTTGCCTTTACCGGGAGTGTCTGGGTGCCTGGGAAAGGATTGGCTTTAGTTAACTTGCGCGACGACCTGCTGGACCGGGAAAGCTGGAATACTATCTCGGTCAAGCTCCAGGGTGACAGGATTCAGGTCTGGTTGAATGGCCAAGAAGTTGGAGCGATCCGGACAGGGGGACTCACTAAGGGACAAATCGGGCTGCACTTAGAGAAACATCCAGCCTGCAAAGCTGGCCAATGGCATATCCGCGAGGTGCTCATCCAGCGACTGACTGAACCTGAGGAAAGTGCTGCTAAGCTGGCTGAGTCCCGTTTGGCCGATTAAATCAAATCTGTTAGGATTCGAAGCAAGTTTGTCACTTCGACAGGCTCAGTGCAGGTTCTGAGCAGATTTATACTGAGTGAAGTCGAAGTAATCGAAGGACTCGAATGGTTAAAATGCAGAATCCTAAAGACAATCATAGATTTGTCGTAAACCAGTACCTTCAATGGCACCCCGCACCAATTGAACCGAGAACTCTCTTCCATCTTACGCTCTGGTTGGAGCTTTGTTTGCAGGACAATTGGTGCGGGGCTGGTTTTTCAAGCATCGGCCCTGAGACCTAAATGAGGGCTGATTAGGGCTGATAAAATGGAAGATTTTGCTTGACGTTAAGGTGTCTGTTTTGGTATAAATAAATTATTGAAGGTGTGTGATTTTTTGCTTCTGAGCTGCCAGATTCCCTACGGGTTCTCACTGAGGTAAGTAGTCTCCGGTTAGGACATAGAGTTGTAGAGGAGGCTTTCTGCCGCAGAATCAAGATATTTATTTTAGATTTAGATTCTTAAAGGAAGGAGGCAGAGTCGAGTCCAAAAAGTTATGTTGATTAAGGATTTTCTGAGAGGAGGAAGTTTTTACCCGTTGTTTTGTTGGTGTTTTGGTGTGTGTCCAAAGCACAGCCATCATTAACCTTTTTGAAGGAGGATGTATA
>JBHIDV010000332.1:0-3422 GCA_046760285.1 Sedimentisphaerales bacterium | reverse complement strand
AAGATCTCATCAAGCAACTCTTCTGCGTCAAGTCCTACACCTTTATCCGTAAGCAAATCAACTAAATCTTGGACAAAATCAACTGGTGCCGCTCTCGCCAGTAGTGTAGGAAATGCCTGTATAGCGTAAGTATGTGGACCAAATGGTACCAGCTCGATTCCTAATTTTTCAATCAGTTCAGCGTTTGTTTTAAGCGTTTCCGCCTGAGCATCGGTGAGCTCGAAACTTTCCGGTATCAGCAATCTCTGAGATTCGAGTTTACTTTTTCGTATTCGCCTGCACAAATCTTCATACATGATCCGTTCATGAAGTGCATGTTGGTCGATAATTACAAACCCATCATCGGTTTGCTCAACAATGAAGCTGTCGTGTATTTGCAGGAATTTTCTTTCGTACCGCGTGTCACGTATGGCATATTGCGTGGATTTTTCCCGTGAGACATCATGTATTGTACCTGAAGATTCTTGGCGAAATCCGATTTGCTGTTGTGTTTGAACCGGCTTGTGCTTTCTGAAAAACTCAGCCATTGCCTCCGCAATTTTTTGGCTTCTATGGCCTGTTTTAAGTCCGGGTTCGCTATGGGCCGTTGCTGACAACTTTGCTTGCGTCTGAAGGTTTGTTGCTAACAGTTTTTCCCGAAGATTCCCGAGTATCTGAGAATGAACCAGATTGGCATTATAAAAGCGGACCTCAATTTTTGTGGGATGTACATTCACATCATAGTCTTCGTAAGGCATCTGAATAAATAAAAAGACCACGGGGAATCTATCCGGCTCTAAACTGCCACGGTATGCCTCCTTAATTGCGTGCGAGATAAACTTGTCGCGGATGAATCGGCCATTTAGAAAAACATATTGAAATTTATTATTTGTCCTTGAAATGCTGGGCAAGCCCAGCAAGGCAAAAATATGTATTCCCTTTTCGTCACTTTCAGTTTCTATTAAGTTTTCGGAAATCTCATTTGAAAACAATTTTGCTATGCGCCGATGAAGGCTTTCCCCCGCCGGTAGCCGATAAACTTCTCTATTGTTATGTATAAGCGTCATATCCAGATTGCTATTTGCCAACGCGATGCGTGTGAATTGTTCGATAATATGCTCCATTTCAGTGTTAGCGGTTCTGAGGAATTTACGTCGGGCAGGCAGCTTATAGAAAAGGTCTCTGACTTGGATAGTAGTGCCATAATCTGCGCTGGCCGGGCTGATGTCGCCTTTATTTCCACAATCAATCTCAATGCGATTGCCTCCGGCTGAATCTTTGGTTCTGCTTACAGCCCTGACTTGTGCGACCGAGGCAATGCTGGCTAATGCTTCGCCTCTAAAGCCGAGGGTCGATATGCTACGCAAGTCTTTACTGGTTTTGAGCTTACTGGTAGTGTGTGGCTCAAATGCCCTGGCTAAATCTTCGCCGTCCATTCCCCAGCCGTTATCGCTGACTGATATTAGTTTTTTGCCTCCATCTTCGACCGATACGGTTATTTTTGTTGCTCCGGCATCGATACTATTTTCCAAAAGTTCCTTGACCACGCTGGCAGGCCGTTCGATCACCTCGCCGGCTGCAATCATATTTATCATATTCTGGTCAAGTATTCTTATTTGTCCCATAACTGCCTTATTGTATTATTTTCTTTGTGGAATTCCAGTGTATTATTGTTGAGACACGGAGCAGAAATCGTAACCCTGCCATAGTGATGGCAGGGCTAACCCAAAAAATTGAAAATCCTTGTGGCCAAAACAAATTGCCGATATTATCAAAAAATGATGAAAAGAATAATTGGTTATATGATTACCTGGACTACCTACGGAACCTGGCTGCAGGGCGATGAAAGAGGATATGTAAAAAATGGTAAAATCCTTCCACAAAACGATAAATTAAAATCTGCAAATCAAAGGCAGCAAAAATATCCGAAGGTAAAACTTAATTCAGAACAAAAACAAATTGTTCAAAATGCAATTACCGAAGAAGCCCAGAGAATAAATCACAAAATATTTGCGTTAGCGGTTTGCTCAAACCATGTGCATATAGTTGCTGGAGTTTCCGAAGAATCAATCGAGCAGGCTGTTCATCGATATAAATATTCAGCAACTTTGGCACTGCGTAAATTCGGGAGTCAAGGCAAAATCTGGTCAAAGGGATTTGATAAGAGATTCTGTTTCACGGATAAAGAACTTGAAAACAAAGTCAGATATGTGCGAAGTCATAATGGTTAGCCCTGCGACCACGTCGCAGGGTTTGAAAAAAAATCTGACATATTATCTTGCCCCATGCTTACGCAGTAGTTCGGCGATTGTCGTGCGTTTCATTCTTTCGGCCCACCATAGAGCGGTTCTACCCCGGCTGTCTTTTGCATTAACATCGGCACCCTTGGTAAGAAGAAGCTCTACCACATCCTTGCGGCCTGCCCTCGCAGCATTATGTAGCGAAGTCCAGCCATTTCTGCCTTTTGCATTAATATCTGCACCCCTGGCAATAAGTAGCTCTGCCACCTGCCGATGGCCTTTCGAAGCTGCGGCGTGAAGAGGCGTATTCCCACGCTTATCCCTGGCATTTACATCCGCACCTTTGGCAATCAGCAAGTCAACCAACTTTGTAGCACCGGCTCGAGCCGCTTGATGAAGCGGTGTGCTTTTATCCTCTGCCCTAACAGCAATATTAGCACCCTTTTCGATAAGATATTCAGCTACATCTTGCCGGCCCATAGATACTGCCCGGTATAAGGCCGTCCAGTCCATTTCATCTCTTACATCAATGTCGGTTCCCTTTTGCAAAAAGCCCTTCACCCGGCCTAAATCTCCCACACAAGCAGCACCATGAAAGCCGGATACATCGGCACCCTTACCAACGAAGAACTCGACCAACTCTCGATTTGCTCCCGATACTGCATATCGAAAGGCTGTCCAGCCATCGTTGTCTTTTGCTTCGATTTTTGCTCCTCTGGCAACGAAGAATTTGGCCATCTCCATATCTTCGTTCCAGACGGCATACTCAAGAGGTGTGCCATCGTTATTCGGCAACACATTTACATCTGCGCCTTTATCCACGAGAAGTCTTACCATATCCTTATCTTCATTCCAGATGGCATAATACAATGGCGTATAGCCCCACTTATCCCTGCCATTGACATTGGCTCCCTTAGCTATCAAGAACTCAGCAACATCTTTGTGACCTCCCAGGGCCGCATATTTCAGGGGTGTAATGCCTCTATCGTCCTCGGCATTGACGTCCGCTCCTTTTTCGAGCAGCGCCTTCGCCGCAGCCAGTTCCCCGACTTGGGCGGCTACGTGGATGGAAGAGATATCCATAACAGCGCCTTTAGACCTCAGCAGCTCTGCTATCTCCTTGTGGTTTCGTTGCAAGGCAAGCTCCAGTGGCGTCTGGCCTCTGCCGTTTTTGGCATTTATATCTGCTCCCCTGGCGATAAG
>JBHIDV010000331.1:0-3443 GCA_046760285.1 Sedimentisphaerales bacterium | reverse complement strand
TATTGCATTGATTCGACTTTGGCGAGTTCGGTTGATTCGGGGCCTATGCTGATTATGTGGTATAGGCCCCGCTGGTTTTGGCGTGTCGTATATACGGCGTATACCGTCGCCGTGCCGGCGACGGCTAAACTGCACCTGCTATTACGACTACGTATTCGCCCTTTGGTTCTTTTTCAAGCTGGGCTAATAATTTGGATAATCGGCCGCGTTTTACCGATTCAAACATCTTTGTTAACTCCTTAGCTAAGGCAGCTCGGCGGTCGCCCAGTACCTCTAAGGCATCTTTTAAGAAGCTACGCAAGCGATGTGGGCTTTCGTAAAAAATAAGCGTGTGGGGTGAGGCCTTATCGACAGCTAAAAACCGCTGACGCTTACTGCTGGTGCGGGGCGGAAAGCCACGAAAGGTAAAGCCATGTGTGGGCAGGCCAGACAAAACCACTGCCATCACCAAAGCTGAAGCTCCTGGGACCATCGTCACCTTTATATCTGCCTCAATGGCGGAGCGAACCAGTGTAAATCCCGGGTCTGAGATGCCGGGCGTTCCTGCGTTTGTGACTAACGCAACAGATTTACCTTCTTTAAGCAGGCCAATAATTTTCTTTGTAGCTCGGGTCTTATTATGCTCATGAAAAGAGATTTGGGGCCTTTTGATATTAAAATGCTGGAGCAAAATGCCCGTCTTGCGGGTGTCTTCGCTGGCAATGTAATCAGCCTGACACAACGTTTCCAACGCACGCAGAGTAATGTCTGATAAGTTGCCAATAGGGGTCGCGACCAGATAAAGCATATTCTTGCCCACAATGTGTCGGTTTTGGGTTATATGGCCAAACTCTTGGCTTCGCTGCGCCCGGAAGAAAAAGAACGGCCCTCTACTTGTGAGACCCTCGGTACAATCCTTTGCGTCTTTTGGCGAGTATCTTTCGCCCATCTTTAGTTCGCATCCGGGCTCGAAAACCGCTCAGTCTTTTTCTTTTGATTTTGCTCCTTCGACGATTTTCCATACCGTTTTAGTCGATCAGAAAAACAAGTTAGTTTGCCTGAGTTATTTTTTGTCCTTGATATATCGCTTTGATAGCTGTGGGTGGCAATCTTAACGGTTTTTATTAGTATTTCAAGCCAGTTTGTTTTTGCTCGGGGTTTACTGTTCGCAGCTCGCTTTAGGCATCAGTTCGCCCAGTTCGTACAGGATAAGTGCACAGGCCACCACAGCAGCGGTTTCTGTACGCAAGATACGGCGTCCTAAGCTGATGGGGATAGCACCGTTTGCGCAAGCTTCCTGCACTTCTTTGTCTGTGAAGCCGCCTTCTGGGCCGATAAGCAAAGCCACGACAACTGGTTCGGTGTCACCAGCTCGCAGAAACTCTCGTAGACTTGGACCGGCTGCCTGTGGAGACCCAATGAGGCAGCGGTCAAAGCCATCGAGTCCGGATACAGCGTCTGGGAAATTGACGGGAGCTTCGAGCTGTGGGATTCGGCCTCGGCCCGATTGTTCAGCAGCTTCGGTGATGATGCGGCGCCAGCGCGAGAGTCTGCGGGCCGTGACAGTGTCCGGGCGGCGGACGATACTTCGCTCTGTCACCATTGGCACAAAGCGAGCTGCTCCCACCTCGGTGCACTTCTGCAAAACCCATTCGAACTTCTCGCGAGCCAGAAGAGCTTGGTAGAGCGTTATCTGCGTGCGTGGTTCTCCTTGCGTACGCTGCTTGTATATCAGCTCGCCGACCACCTGCCGTCGCTCCACCTTGCTCAATATTGCTGTATACTCGCAGCCAGTATTATCTAACACGACGATGTAGTCACCTGGCCCCATCCGCAGAACATTGCGAATTTGATGGGCTTGCTGGCCTGTGAAGACCACTTGCTGGCCCTGCAAGCTCCCATTAGAAACAAAAAAACGCTGCATTACATTCAAGCCCTTTTCGTGACCTTGTCAAAACATTTCATATTATATAATTATGACCAAGGATTCTATATGCTCCTTTTAAAATAAATCTGAAGTGGGTGTGGCCAGATTTTCTGGCAAGACTTTTCAGGTTCGCCAACGTGGGTTTGTTTTGTGTCATTATTAGGCCTACTTTGCAGCTCGCGAGTCATTGCGAGTCCGCCGCAGGCGGACGTGGCAATCTCAAATGGTGGACGGATGAGATTGCTTCTGTCGCTTCGCTCCCTCGCAATGACAATGGTGGATAACCCGTTGCGGCGGATCAAGAATGAAGTTATGCACTGCCATAAAAATTTGCCACAACCCTCTGAAATTGATAATTTCGCTGACGACACAGAGCCACAGTCTATTTATAATGCTACTTTGTGACTACTGATATAGCAAAACAGAAACGAGCTTATCTTTATGCCCTTGTTGCAGTTTTGTTTTGGTCGACCATTGCTTCAGCTTTCAAAATTTGTTTATCGCCAGACTATCTTAATATTAAAATTTTACCTCTTTTGTTTTATGCCTCAGTTGTATCGACCGTTACTTTTTTTGCTTACTTATTATTTCTGAAAAAACTCAGTTTGCTCAGAGGCCTGTCAAAAGAAGATTATCTGGCCTCTGCTGTGCTGGGGTTTTTCAATCCCTTTCTTTATTACATAGTCTTATTTGAAGCATACTATATACTGCGAGCTCAGGAAGCGCTGACCATAAATTGGATTTGGCCGATAACGCTTGTTTTGTTGTCAATACCAATATTGAAGCAAAAAATCAAGCTAAGAAGCATTCTGGCGATAACTATTAGCTTCCTGGGCGTTTTTATCATTGCCACTGGAGGAGATGTTCTGGGATTTAGGTTTACCAGGCCGGTGGGAGTGTTATTAGCGCTGACAAGTACAGTAATCTGGGCGCTATTCTGGATTTACAATGTACAAGATGCGCGCGATGAGACTGTCAGATTATTTCTTAATTTTGTGTTTGGTTCTGTCTTTATATTTGTGGCAATGCTACTTTTTGGGAGAATCGAAATTCCAAACGTCAAGGGCCTTCTGGGAGCAGCTTATATTGGATTATTTGAGATGGGTGTCACTTTCTTGGTGTGGCTGCGCGGGTTAAAATTGGCCAAGACTACCGCCCATGTGGCAAGCTTAATCTATCTGGTTCCCTTTTTCTCTTTGGTAGTGATTTCTTTTGTGGTCGGCGAAAAAATTGTTTCTTCAACCATAATAGGTTTGGTCTTTATTGTGGGGGGCATAATATTACAGAAACTTTGGGATTAGCGGCGTTGCAGCGGAGAAAAGCTGGCACAAAATTAACCACGGATTTCGCGGATTCCACGGAAAATTATTGCCGCGGATGGACACGAATTAACACGAAATTTCAACCGATGGTTAGCCCTGCCATTTATGGCAGGGTTTTTGTTTTTTTAGCCACAGATTTCACAGATTCCACCATTATATTTTTTTACAAGCATCCAGCATCTTGTCGCAAAATCAAAACCCGATATAATAAGCGA
>JBHIDV010000330.1:0-3445 GCA_046760285.1 Sedimentisphaerales bacterium | reverse complement strand
GCGGGTGTTTATTAGGTTATCAGATGATCAGGTTATCAGGTAGTGGATATCGGGGCACCAGGGTATCAGGCAGGATATATCAAAAAATAAGGAAAAATCGACAATCATTTTGACTAAATTATGCAAAACAAAGCCAATTTACAAAGAAGTCAAATGGATGTAAGCTTAATTATAACAAGGAATTATGAGAATAAATTGGACAGGACACTTGGTGAAAACAAACCCAAACAAAGCCAATTTTCGGGATTTTCATTTTGCAATGCATCGCAAAATAGGATTCCTCCGATTATCTTTGGGTTCTTGAATTGGCTGTGTATAATCTCGTTCTCGGTGAAGGTCACGTAATTCACAGAACGCCTAACGGCAGAAATTTTGATGGAGAGTATACGAAATGGCAGTGAACCGAACAATACGAGCACTTATTGGTGCGGTCTTTATTTTGGTAATTGCTTTCTCGGCCATAAGCATTTGTCAGAACATCGGCAAATCCCTGAAAGTTGATATTACCGAGCAGAAGCTTTATACACTTTCGGATGGGACCAAAGCGATATTGGCAAAGCTTAATCAGCCTATCACGCTCAAGCTTTACTACGCAAAGACCGCTGCATTGAAAGGGCCTGACCAGATTCGCTACTTCAACAACTATTACGAGTTTGTCAAAGCACTACTGGAACAGTACGCCGTAGAGGCCAAGGGTATGGTTGATTTGCAAATAATCGACCCCAGACCTTATTCTGAAGATGAGGTCGAGGCATTGCGGTACGGCTTGAAGCGGTTCTCTATCTCGGAAGAGGAAAATTTCTTCTTCGGGCTGGTGGCGCAAACTCAATTTGGGGTGGAAAAGGTTATACCGTTCTTCTCGCCGGATCGGCAGAATTTTGTCGAGTACGACATAAGCTATCTGATAGATACTGCTGTTACCCGCCAGAAGACCAAGGTGGGCATAATGAGTTCTCTGGCGGTAATGGGTGAAGATGTAAGCAGCTATATGGCTCAGATGATGCGAATGCAGGGAAAGCAGCCTCAGCCCCCGTGGACTTTTGTGGAGCAGTTACGCAAAAAATATGAAGTCACCGAGGTGCCTACGGATGTCAATGACATCAACGATATTGATATTCTGCTGGTCATTCACCCTAAGGACCTGCCGGAGCGGACCTTATTTGCGATAGACCAGTTTGTGCTAAGAGGCGGCAGGACCATTGTGTGCGTTGACCCCCATTGTGTTGTGGATAGACCCGCTGCGATGACCATGCAAATGAGAATGTCCCACAAACAAAGTTCCGAGCTGAATGTACTGCTAAAGACCTGGGGACTGCAGATGCCGGAAAATACCTTTGCCGGCGACAGGACCCTGGCCTTGAGGGCCTCTATTACTCGTGACCAGAGGCCGGAAACAATAATTGGCTTCCTTAATCTTACGCCGGGCTGCTTTAATGCCGAAAATGTTATCACCACCGACCTTAATCAGGTAAGAGTCTTGTTTGCCGGCGTGCTAAAAGAAATTGCGGATGTAAATGAAACAGAAGAAAGTCAAGCCCAGATTGTGCGAACACCACTTATTATGACCACCAACAGAGGCAATAGCTGGAAAGTTACTGGGCCGTATGAACTGATGTTTATGCAACCATCAAAGCTTATGAGCAAATTTATCGAGGGCACTGAGCCTGTAGCAATGGGTTATCTGGTTACAGGACGCTTGGCGAGCAGTTTCCCTGAAGGCATCGAGATTGAACTCGAGCAAGAAACAGAAGACCCGAATGAGACTAAGAAAATCAAAAAGCGCATCAAAGGTTTGACAAAAGCCGAGGAAGATTGTGCAGTAGTGGTTTTTGCGGATGTCGATTTTATAAGCGATATGTTAGCCTATCAGGACTCTTTCTTCGGCAAGCTTATCGTTGGCGATAATAGTGCTTTATTACTGAACACCATTGATGATTTGACTGGCTCGGCCGATTTGATTTCCATCAGGTCACGAGGCAACTTCCAACGCCCATTCACTGTTGTTGACGAGATTGAAAAACAGGCAGAAAAGGAAACTGCCGAAGAGGTGGCCAAGCTCAATGCGGAAATCGCCGGTTTCACCAAGGAGCTACAATCTATTTTAGCTTCGGCAAAAGAGGAAAAAGCAGAGGTAGTCGGCAGCTCTATAATACAGAAGCAGCGGGATATCGAACTGAAGAAACGCCAAGCACAGCGCCAGTTGCGTGAGGTTAAAAAAAACAGGCACAAGCGAATTGAGCAGTTAGGCAATAGGCTACGCAACTTTAATATGCTCACCGCTCCAGGTGTGATATTAGTTATTGCTATAGTATTGGGCGTCCGTCGCAGCGTGCGAAAGAGGCATTATATCAGTCACGCCAGCGATGCCTAATTCGTCGTGCGTTGTGCGTATCTCGTATCGCGCAAGACAAAAACGCAATACGCAATACGCGATACGCAATACGATTTTTGTTCGGATTTAAGTATTTATTGATGGGAGCCTTTAGATGAGCAATAAAAACCTCATTATATTAGGCATTGTCGCAGTCTGTATGGTAATATGGGCAGTAATTCAGTCACATATTTCACATAAACCTAAGACGGCACCGGACAAACCAGCTTACCTTATCCAGGGACTTAATCCGGCTGACATCGGCAGTATTGTTTTAGGAGCAGGTGATGACCAAGTGCGACTTTTACGCCGGTCAGGACATTTCGTGGTGGTCAATAAAGACAATTATCCTGCCCAGACAAAACAAATAAATGATTTGATCACCAAGTGCCTGGACATTCAGACATCACAATTTGTCACCGACCATCCGGAAAATCACGAGGTTCTCGAGGTAACAGAGAAAGACGCCCGCTATGTCGTTAAATTTTACAAGCCTGATTCTTCGCTCCTTACAGGCCTGATCATAGGAAAAAGCAAGGAAAAAGGCCAAGGCAACTACGTAAGATTAGCTACCAGCGATAAAGTTTATGTGGCACCACAGGTGCCCTGGATTAGAAGTGGGGCCATGGATTATATCAACCAAGAGCTTATTTCAGCAGCTCGTGAAGATATCCAGTCAGTGACGGTCACTTCCGGCGACGGCCAATATACTTTGAAAAGAAAAGAGGATAGCGAGGATTTGTTGCTCGAAAGTATCCCCGCAGGCAAAAAGTTGAAGGATAGTGACAGTAAGAGTGTCTTTCACGCCTTGACGGACATAAGATTCACCGATGTTAAGAAAAAATCTGCAAATAGCGAGCTGAACTTTGATAGACAGTACGTCTGCAGATTGAAGGATTCGACCGTTTATACCATAAACATCGCTCAAAAAGACGAAAAAACGTATATTACTTGCCAGGCGGAATTTACCGACACTACGCCTGTCACCATAAAAAAAGAGGGTGAATCCGAAGAAGAACTAAAAAAGAAAGAGGCCAAACTGCTGGCCAGGGACAAGGCAAAGGAATTTACCAC
>JBHIDV010000329.1:0-3453 GCA_046760285.1 Sedimentisphaerales bacterium | reverse complement strand
CCGCCCAAGGGAATAGAAATAGATAAGTTAATAGACGAGCTGGTGCCGTTGCGAGGCAAGGCCGATGCTTTCAATGTTACTGATTTGCAAAGTTCCGTAATGAGGGTCGGCTCATTAGCAACTTGTCGTCTTTTGAAGGACAGAGACCTGGAGCCTATTATGCAGCTAACCTGCAGGGACCGCAATCGGCTGGGCTTGCAGTCGGATGTTTTAAGTGCCGCTGTGTTGGGTATTGAAAATTTGTTGTGTCTGACCGGCGACCATCCCAAATTGGGCGACCATCCACAGGCCATGCCTGTATTTGATTTGGACTCGGTGCAATTGCTATCGGCAGTTAAGGCATTAATGAACGGCAAAGACATGGCAGGAAATGAATTGGAAGGCCCGCCGCCCGAATTTTGCCTCGGTGCTGTGGTCAATCCCGGCGCAGACCCATTAGAGCCACAGATTATCAAGATGGCCAAAAAAGTCGAGGCTGGCGCAGAATTCTTTCAGACCCAGGCCGTCTATGAGGTGGACAAATTCGCCGATTTTATGAAAAAAGTAAAACCTCTGAAGGTGCCGGTTATGGCTGGAATCGTGTTCTTAAAATCGCCCGCTATGGCTAAGTTTATGAATGCAAATGTCGCGGGAATTCATGTCCCCGATGAGATTATCAATGAATTAGCCGGCGTGCCGAAGGAAAAAAGGGTCGAAAAAAGCCTGGAAATCTCTGCCCGCCTGATTAAGCAGTTGAAGAATTTATGCCAGGGAATTCATATTATGGCTTTGGGCTGGGAGCGCCATATAGCGACCGTCTTGGAAATGGCCATCACCGACTGACCCTAAGCGTTGCGTCACCCATTGCCAACTTAAATGCAACGAATGTTTGCTTGCCCTCCACGAGAAACACTCCACTGCGAAAATCGCGCCGCGACTTGACCTGGCGCAAATCTATGCCGTTGGATTCCCGCGAAGCGGGGTCCCCGTTCAGTTGCACACGCTGCGCCGTCCAGTCGTGGATTGCCAGCGTGAAGTTATCTGTCGGAAATTTTGTCGTGACGCGGATGGTGCAATTCTTGCTTCCTACGTCTTCTTCCATCGACAGTTCACTCAACTTTCGTGCCATCCAGTAGTGCCCAATCTCACTGTTCTTCATCCACAGCGTCTTTGTCCTGTCCGGGTCATAGGCGCCCAGCCGACGTTTGACTTCCTTCAGAACCTTGAATCCAATCTGGTCATTGACGTAAAAGCAGGGCCAGTGACCGACTAAGACACACGGGCGCTGCGTCGCCAGCACAGTCGGCAGTCGTCCGCCCTGCAAATCCTTCGTAATGAACAAGTCCGGGTCGGCTACGTCGTAACCAGTCGCGCCGAACCAGTCACCCGCGCAACTTACGATACTGGCGATGGCGACGCCCTTGGCTTTGTCGGCGTGCCAGAGCGGTACGTCGGGCAGTTCGCCATGCTTGAGCCACAGGAAATAAAATGGGCGGGGGTTGTTATTCACGCGCAAAGCCGCGTCGAGCACTGCCCGCGCATAGGCCGACTCTTTGCGTTTGCCGAACGCCCCCGGGCTGGTCACGCCCTCGCACGCAATGCCCACGTTCTTGAGTAGCTGCATGGCCGTCGCAATGTAGTCGGTCAACAACTCCACCGGTGGGTCCACCCACTCGCCCTGCTCCCATTCTTCGGTGAGTTGCCAGGTCTTCAAGTCCACGACACGCGTGTGCGTGAGCATTTCGGGCGTGAGGTCAAAGTTTTTCCAGATGACCTCTTTGGTCACCCGTAGCCATTCCTTCAACTCGCGCGGCGCAAAGCCGGGGAATCCTTGGTCAATCCTTCCCACCCCAGCCGGGAATGGAATCATGCTGAACTTGCCTTTGATGCCTTGCTCGGCACACCACTGGCCCCACTGTTCAGCGAAGGCAGCGGGGATGGTGTTCGGCATAAGGCTCAATTTGTCGTAGTGCTTTTCCCAGCCCGATGGCGGTGAGTTTGGGCGGTGCCGTAGGCGCCAATCATGCCGCTGCTTGATCCAGTAGTAAGCCTTGTTGATGACCGGACAGGAATCGTCAATGATTAGCGACAGTGGTGTGCGCAGCAGCGGGTTGCAGACGGCCAGACGCGCCGACTTTTCGGCGACGGCACGCTGGCCCGGCAGCATCAATCTAACACCGGCCGCTGTAGCGGCTGCAAGAAAACGACGGCGAGTAAATCGGCTGCTCATTTCTGCTTTCCTTTCTATCAGTAATCCTTAAAGTGTCTCATCCATTCTGGCCAGTCTTCTCGCCGGACCCCGCCAGCAGTGGTCCAGGCGTTTGCCGTGTTGTAACCGCGATGCCAGTTGAGCGCCCACAGTTCTTTGAGCCCGATCTTTCTGACAGTCCAATCCATAAATAGGCCGTTTATGTATCCGTTGTGACGGTTGACGCAAACCCGCTTCATCTCACCTGCGCCTCCGGCTTTTACTACATCACCTTCGTACTCCGGAGGATGGTCTGTATCACGCGGATACACATCGTACCACATACAGTCGAAAAACAAGGGAATCTCGGCGGCCCCTTTGACGTTGATGGTTCGCCAACGATGTTCTGACCTGGATGCACCCGGGGGTGTGTTGTACGCCAACTCATTCATACCATAACTGCCGTAGTCGCCCTGCTCTTTCGGCCCGGACCAGCCTGGATGGTCAGATGCTAATCCAAATCCAAAGACGCCCCACGCCGCGAACGTACCTCGAGCTCCTTCCGACATAGGCTTTGTAGCCGTTGGACAGACCCGGATTTTGGGTTCTTTATAGTAAGGCCGCAAGGCACCGACCCATGTGCCGTTAATCCCGCCACCATACCCACTCATCAATAACCCGTCATTGTCATCGGTGTACATGGCGAATACGAGGGCCCATTCATGCAGATTGGCCTTGCATGCCACCTCCCTGGCTTGCTTCTTGACCCGCTGCAACGCCGGCATCAAAATCGCCAGCAACAACGCGATGATGGCAATAACCACCAAAAGCTCTATCAACGTAAAGGCTTTTCGTCTGCGCATCTTAATTTCTGTCCTTATGTCAAGCCGTCCAAGCCGATATTTATCATCGAGATATTCTCAACTTTGCAGCTAAATTTGTTTACCTTAATTATAATCTAATCCCTTTTGATAATTCAATCTAATATTGCGTTCTTTGCGCTCTCCGTGTGCGTGTTAAGTTTGTAGGTAATTTTTTCAGGCATCTCAAGGGATAATTACCCCAAGCACAGGTCTTGGGGCTAATCGCCAGGGGTAATTGGCTTTGTTTGGCTTTGTTTTCACCAAGTGTCCTGTTCGATTTTTTCTCATAATCCCTTTTTATAATTAGGTTTACATCCATTTGACTTTTTCGAAAATTGGCTTTGTTTTGCATAATTTGACATAAATTGTCGATCATATTTCGTCTGTTTGACACGGATTAACACCGCTTTTTTATTATTAGAC
>JBHIDV010000328.1:0-3501 GCA_046760285.1 Sedimentisphaerales bacterium | reverse complement strand
ATGATATTTGTTCTGCTCTTCTCTGCGCTGGCTGTAAGCATGGCTACCATGTCCGGCACAAATGTTCAAATTGCCCATAATCAGCACAAGATCAATAGTGCCTTTGGCAGTGCCGAATCCGGCTTAGAGATAATGAGATATTGGTTAAATCGGATTCGCATCCCCAATTCGACGGCACCAAGCGCTGTATTTAGCACTATAGCTGCTTCTTTGCAAAATGACCTGACCAGTAATGGTATCTCGAACATAACAGTGAACTATGATGGCTCTCAAATAACCATTCCTTCCGTCACGCTGGTTTCGGCTGAGGCCACCAGCTTCAGTGCGGTACTACATCAAGTTGACCAAGACAGCCTTCAGCTTGACGTTACCGGGACAAATGGGCAGATAAGGCGAACCATAAGAGTTAATTATAATATTGAGCCGTCCCAGAATCCTATTTTTGATTATGGCCTGGCTACAAAAGGCCCTTTACATATCAACGGTAATCCATCACTGACGGGCATTAATGACCCTCAGGAGGCCAGTATCTATATCGAAAGCCACAGTGACGACCTTGCCCTGATTATCAAAGGCAACACGAACATAGCTGGTGACATCAGTATTGTCAATCCAAATGCTCAAGTTAACTTGCAGGGAAATGTCTCCATCGGAGGCGAAACAGGCCAAGCGGCAATAGACAACCATATATTTACCGGTGTAGATAGTACCGAATTTCCTACACCCGACCCAGAGTACTTTCGTGATTATGCCACCGGAGATATTATCGACTCGTCAACCGACACCAGTAGTAATATGACCATTACCAACGCCATAGTCCTGGCAGGAGCTGACCCAGTCTTCGCGGGCAATGTAGAAATAAATGGAATTATGTTTATCGAATCACCTAACAGAGTCAGATTTGCGGGCAATCTTACTATTACCGGCCTTATAGTTGCTGACGGCGATGTGAATTTGCCCTCTCCACAGAACGAACTGATATTCCGTGGCAACGTTCACACCTATCCTGTTAGCCAGCTACCTGAACAACCACAGTTTGAGCAGCTTCGGCAGGAAACCGGCTCGTTGATTCTTGCTCCAGGGTTCAGCGCGTCCTTTGGAGGCAACTTCTCCACGCTGGAGGGTATAATTGCGGCTAACGGCGTCGAGCTTTTTGGCAATGCCAATGGAACCATCAAAGGCACGGTAATTAATTACTCTGATACTCCTATGGTTTTAAGAGGCAATGTCAACCTTCAATTTGACCGTTCAGACAGTGTTGAAGTCCCCGCAGGCTTCGACACTACAAGAGTATTGCTATACGACCCATCATCCTACTGCGAAATAATACTCTAACAATCACACATTTCACATGGGTTTTCCTTCCAAGTTTTGAATCTATATTTATTTAGCCCCCAAATTTATTTGGGGGTTGCTTATCAGCCTCAATCGTATATCATTCAAGTTCGAGCAAGAAATAGTCGAGTAAATACCGTGGTGAATCGAAATGATAGCAGAGGACCCCACAAATATGGAGCGCTATTTGGCCGGCAACAAGACAGAATCGCGGCCTAACAACCATGAATTAAAGATACCGGATGTGATTGGAATTCTGCCCATTCGAAATACCGTGGCCTATCCAGGCACGGTAACGCCATTGGCAATAGGCCGAGAGAGAAGCAAGACTTTACTTGCCGATACCAAGCCTAATGAATCTGTCATAGGACTTGTCACACAGCGCCATCCTGAAACCGACCAGCCAAATTTCAATGAGCTCTACTCGGTTGGGACCGTCGCCACGGTTCTGAAAGTCATTAAAATGCCGCAGGGCTCAATTAACATTGTAGTCCACGGAATAGCACGCTTCAAAATAATAGAGCGTGTAGCTACTGAACCATATCTAAAGGCCAGAGTTCAGCTTCTCGACGTCAAAGCTGGTATGACAAAGAAGCTCCAGGCCCTCATCGTTAGCGTCCGCCAGACTGCCAACCGTGTTATTGCATTAAGCCCTAATGTACCTGAAGAAGCGTCTGTTTTGCTGGAGAATATCGAAGAGCCTTCCGCCCTGGCTGACTTCTTAGCCGCCAATCTTAGCCTTGACACCGCCAAGAAACAGGAGCTACTCGAAGAACTCGACCCTGCCAAACGTCTGGAGAAAATCTCTGTGATCTTGGTAAATCAATTGGAAGTTCTCGAGCTCAGCCACAAAATCCAAGGCCGAGTCAGAGAATCCATAGACAAAAGCCAACGGGAATATTTCCTGCAGGAACAGCTAAAAGCCATCCAGTCCGAGCTCGGCCAGAAAGACCTGCGAACCGAAGAGCTAAAACAACTCAAGGAAAATATCGCCAAGGCCAGGATGCCTGAGAAGGTCGAACAAGAGGCCCTACGCGAGCTGGACAGACTAAGCAAAATACCTCCTGCTTCGCCAGAATATACTGTCATCCGCACGTATTTGGACTGGGTCTGCGAGCTGCCCTGGTCCGTCCAAACCGAAGACCGTCTCGACATCAACCAGGCCGAACGAATCCTGAACCGCGACCATTACGATTTGACTAAGGTAAAGAAACGCATCCTTGAATTTCTTGCTGTCCGCAAACTAAACCCGACCGGCAAAAGCCCTATCCTTTGTTTTGTAGGCCCGCCCGGCGTAGGCAAAACGTCGCTGGGCAAATCCATCGCCCGCGCTATGGGCAGAAAGTTCATCCGGATATCGCTCGGCGGAATGAGAGACGAAGCCGACATCAGGGGACACCGAAGAACCTACATCGGAGCCCTGCCGGGAAGAATACTGCAGGAATTGAGAAAGTGCAGAAGCAGAAACCCGGTCTTTATGCTCGATGAATTAGATAAAATCGGTGCAGATTTTAGAGGCGACCCGGCCGCCGCCCTTCTGGAGGTGCTCGACCCTGAACAGAACTTTAGCTTCACCGACCATTACCTTGACCAGCCCTTCGATTTATCCACGGTGATGTTCATCGGCACAGCAAATTACACCGAGCCGGTTCCGCCAGCATTGCGTGACCGAATGGAAGTCATTGAACTGCCCGGCTACACGGAGAGCGAAAAACTCAACATTGCGAAGAAGTACCTTGTTCCTCGGCAGCTTAAAGAGCATGGTCTGAAAAACAACCGCCTGGCTATAAAAGACGAAGCGATACTTGCCATAATTCGCAGTTATACCCGCGAAGCGGGCGTGCGAAATCTGGAAAGAAACATAGCTGCCATCTGTAGAGCCGTCGCTACCGATATAGCAAAGGATAAAAAAAGTCGAGCGACCATCGGCAAAAGGGAGCTGGCCAAAATCTTAGGGCCAGCACGGTTCGAGTCGGAGTTGGCCTTACGAACGGCAATGCCCGGCGTAGCTACAGCATTGGCCTATACGCCGGTTGGAGGAGAGCTGCTGTTTATTGAATCAGCATCGATGCCCGGCAAAGGCCAGTTGCAACTGACAGGTCATATCGGCGATGTGATGAAGGAAAGCGCTCAGGCTGCCTTTTCTATTGTAAAGGCAAACGCCAA
>JBHIDV010000327.1:0-3511 GCA_046760285.1 Sedimentisphaerales bacterium | reverse complement strand
AGGCAGGCGCATCAAAGGTTTTCGCATTGGTTTTAGCTGTCGCCGGCCAAAAACCTGTTTAGCCATCGTCGGAACGACGATGCGTAAAAAAGTCACCGTGCCGGCGACTGCTAAACTATAGAGATATTGAGAATGATTATCGCGTACCACGTTATCTTCACAACATACGGCACATGGTTACCGAACGACCCGCGAGGCTCGTATTCTAAAGAAATTTACAATGACCAACTGCAGATGTTAGGCAACATTAAATACGGCCGACAAAACCCGGCGCCTGCTAAGAATGTGTTACTGAAATTCTGGACCGCTGCAACACCGCATCTCAGCCGTCCACCATTTTTCATTGATGATAATTCTCGACCCATTATTGCTGCTGGCTTTAGCAAGGTTGCTCAGAGATTAAATATCAGGATTGCCGACTGTGCGATAATGAACGACCATGTGCACACACTTATTCTTCGCTCAAAGTACAGAATCGAGTACGTTGTTAACCAGCTCAAAGGCGGTGCAACACAGGCTTTGAAGATGAAACAAACGCCTTGGACTCGTGGCTGCTGGAAGGTTTTCATCAGTGACGATGAAACGCTTCTGGCTGCAGCCAGATACATCCAGGCCAATCCCAATTGTGTGGGTTTACCTGCGCAATCCTGGGACTTTGTCACACCCTTATCTGTTTAGCCGTCGTCGGCACGACGACGGTCCAATTAAAAGTCGCCGTGCCGGCGACTGCTAAACGCTACAGTTTTTCGTATTTTATGACGGCTCGGTATAGGCCGTTGATGCGTTT
Organism: Sedimentisphaerales bacterium; assembly: GCA_046760285.1. GTDB lineage: Bacteria > Planctomycetota > Phycisphaerae > Sedimentisphaerales > Anaerobacaceae > JBHIDV01. The sequence goes on along the minus strand of JBHIDV010000327.1, from coordinate 2,724 downwards.
GCCCTCAACGATGGTAGGAGAGTATTTCTCATTTCTCGGCTGCAGTCGCACTTTATTGTCCGGCTCGAAAAAAACCCGCTTGAAGGTTGTCTCGTGCGGCTCTGCAAAACGAATAAAGCAATCGTCGCCATTGTGCACCTCAGCGGCAGGCGAAAAGATTACTATGTCACCCTCGCAAAACTTCGGCTCCATCGAATCGCCTACCACCCGCACCGCAAAGGCATTCGGGTCGTGCACGTCCGGACAACGAACATAATCGTCAGCCACACCCGCAGGATAATCTAAATCGTTGAAATCAGCAGGGTAGCCGGCGGCAACTTTGTTTATAATCGGCACTAACCGGCCAGCGGCAAGAGAGGCCTTAACCTGCTCGAAATCCAAGCTGCTTTCCGCAAGAAGCGTGTCCAGTTGGCTGACATCGGTTTTGCCGTGGATAAGATTTTTTATAAACTGCCGCCATCTTTGGTTTTCAGCCTCAGCCGATTCGTACTCCTGGCGAATATCAGACGGCAATCGTTCCATATGAGCAATGTGCAGCAGCAGGCCCGGCTCAAATTCCAGTATCTTTTCCAGCTTTTTCAACAGCTCGTCACTGGGCGGGTTTTTTACCTTGCTGGTTTCGATGGTGGACAGATATGGCTTGGAAAATCCAATGCGGCTACTAACCTCATCCAGCGTCAAACCTAACTGCTCACGCTTTTTTCTTATTATTTGTCCAAGGGACATGCCGAATCCCCAAATTTACGGTCGCTCGCTAATCGAGTTCTATTAGTTTGTAATCGGTGCTGCCCAGACCGATGCGCTCAGCGTGCTCGAGCTGGTAGCGAGGGTCCAGTTTAGCTTTCCGCAGCAATTTTGCCAGTTTTTTACCTGCTTGGGCTTGCACTAAATCCAGTGCTACCTTATCCACCGCCACCGGGTCTGTTGATGCAACTATGCCGATATCATCGACTATTTTAGGCATATCGGGCCGGTCGAAGCAATCGCAATCCTTAGTAACCGAGATTATAAAATTAAAAAAAACAGCTCTGTTTTCCTTTCCCTTCAAAGCGCCCAGGGCATATTCAGCCATACATTTTTGCAATTCTTCACCCTCTTCGCCCCACTTGTATTTCACCGCGTCGAATCTGCATACAGCCAAGCATTCTGCGCAGCCGATACATTTGTCCTGGTCGATATGTGCTTTAACGTCATCAAGGCTGATGGCATCGGCGGGACAATACTCGACGCATTCGCCGCAGCCCTGACAGTCATCGCCGATATTAACTGTCAGAGCTGAGTGTTGTTTCATCTTGCCTTTTGCGCTGGCACAACCCATCCCTAATGTTTTCAGGGTAGCTCCGAGACAGGCAGCGCAATGGCCGGTAACATGAGCCACCGAAAGAATCGACTGGCATCTGGCGATATCGTATGCCACAAAAACTTCTTTATTAAGCTGGCCGTTGACCTTTACTGCTATCTCCGACGTCCCGAACAATCCATCGGTTACAATGAATGGTATGCCCAGCCCCTCCAAGCAGAAGCCGTGCTCGGCAGCTAAAATAGCATGGTCGATAGCATTGTGCCTTCGGCCCCTATATAAAGTGTTGGTATCGGCCACAAATGGCTTCGTTTTCAAGGCCAGCAGCTCATCCACCAGGCCCTTGATGTAAGGGGCCTTTATATACGTGTTGTTACCATCTTCACCAACATGGACCTTAACAGCCGTAAAATCATTTTCCTCAAAACAGCCTGCAAACCGACCTGCCTTAAACAACTTGCGAGCCTTTTCAGAAATTACTTGCTCACCATCGCTGGTAGAGCACTTAATGAAATATACTTTAGAAGCCATACCCAAACATCCTGTTCATTGTTCTGTGTCCGTAGTTCATCGGTCAACAACGACCTGAGTGCGTCTATTATATCGTTTTTTGACCAAGCTGCAAGAGAACCTTACTGAGGTTGTAAATATCTACGGCTTGCACCACCGGCAGGGCCTTTTGCCGGCCTTTATCGCTTCGGCTCTGCTGTTGTAGCCTACAAGATTTTTCGATGAGATTTTCTTTGTCCAGCGACAGTCAGGCTTGTGGAACACCTCGCTGTTCCTCGATGCAGCATACTTATATTTGGCTATTGCTGGTTTGGCTGGGGGCTTGAGCTGTTCTTTCAGAGATGTGCTTATGTCGTTGGCATCTAAGGGTTGTTTATCCTTTGGATTGGCAGCAAGATAGGCTGCGATAAATTCTTCAACCTGCTGCAGAACCACATCGGCAACTTCGGCTGGCACATTTTCTACCAACACCGCTTTCATTACCGGTTTTGTCTTCCAAACGTCGGCTGATATATACAAGTTTTCATGCTTTAACAAAGTTATGACCCGACTGATAGATAATTGAACATGATAAACATATTGTAGTGAGGCTTGCAAATTAAGCATATCTAAATCGATTCTAAGAGTAGCTTTGTTTCCAGACCCACGTCCTATGGAAGGGTTTACGCGGACATTGGTTCTTTTTTGGAGTCTCTCTATGACCTTCCAGTTAAGACGCCTAAAGATCCAGTCATGATTATTTGGGTCAGCAGTTGGTGCATTAATACTCACGAATATTTCTTCTATTCCAGCCAAGGCTGGGTTAGCCTGGCCAATCAAAAAAGGCCTATCTGTGGGTAAAGACGACTTTGTTTCAGCCCAGGCAGGGACGGATAAAATGCCAACCATAATTGCTAAAACCAAATGATATTTTT
>JBHIDV010000326.1:0-3523 GCA_046760285.1 Sedimentisphaerales bacterium | reverse complement strand
ACTTTAGGCACTTCACACTTATTGTTATCTTGGTGCCTTAGTGGCAAAAGTAAAAATATAAATCCGTGTAATCAGTGAAATCCGTGGTTAAAAAGAGAAAGAGATGAAGATACCGCCGGTAAAAGGGACCAGGGATTTCTATCCGCCGGATATGGCCATAAGAAATTGGATAATTGACGGCTGGAAGAGAGTGTCACTGCGCAATGGTTTTGAAGAGTATGATGGGCCGATATTTGAATATTTGAAGATGTTTCAGATAAAAAGCGGCGACGAAATCGTCGAGCAGCTTTTCTCGCTAACCGACAGAGGTGGTAGAGAGCTGGCCCTAAGACCGGAGATTACACCTACGTTAGCGCGAATGGTAAACCAGCGAATCAGTTCACTGCCTAAACCTATAAAATGGTTCTCCGTGCCGAGACTTTTTCGGGCGGAGCGTCCCCAGAAAGGCCGACTTCGTGAATTCTTCCAGTGGAATATCGACATCATCGGCGTGGATGATGTGCTGGCTGATGCCGAGACAATATTCTGTGCTTTAGATTACCTCCGTGAAGTGGGGCTAACGCCGGATGACATCGTAGTGAAAATATCCAGCAGAAAAATGCTCGCGGCGTTATTACGGACTATCGGCATCGCAGAAGACAAGTTGGAGGATTTATATGCGGTGCTTGACAAACGAAGCAAACTGCCATCTGAAACTTTTGAACAAATGCTCGCAGGAAAGGTCACCGATGGAAATAAAGGCAAAAGAATACTCGAACTGATGGGTGTTGGGTCTGTCGAGCAAATTGGCTCTGTTGTAAAGTTGACAAAAGAAGCGGCCGAATCGGTGGATGAATTGAGCCGGCTGTTTGAGCTTCTTGATGTTATGGGGGCAGGTGACTATTGCATCTTCGATATCGGCGTAGTGAGGGGTTTGGCGTATTATACCGGCATCGTTTATGAGATTTACGATAAGGCAAACTGCCTTCGGGCTATTGGCGGCGGCGGCAGGTATGATAATTTGTTGCAGCTATTCGGCGGGCCCTCAATACCAGCTACCGGCTTCGGTATAGGTGACTGCATATTGGCAATATTGCTTGAAGAAAAAGGCCTTTTGCAAAGGCAAAAGTTTTCGCGTCAATTAGACTATTTCGTTGCTTTCGCAGATAAGCAGTTCTTCCAAAAGACCATTGAGATAACAGCAAAATTGCGACTGGCGGGACTCTCAGCTAATTTCAGTTATAAATCTGCTAAATTGAGCAAACAGTTGAAAGAAGCCTCAGAGCAAAATGCTAAAAAGTGCATAATTATTGGCGAGGAATTCAAAAACAACGAACTTGTTATCAAGGATATGGCAACCGGCAATCAGGAGCTTATAGACATTGAAAAATTCTTATCGCAATTAAAGCGCTGACTAAATATTGATTACGCTCCGAGTATAACGCAATACGCAGTACGAACATGATGAAAGATTTTCCCCGCAATCAATACGAGTGTGCCTTTGAAAATTGGCTGATTGACAATCGTATTCAATACATAGCGGTGGATAAGCATAAAAGGACGGCCTTTACACGCTGCAAGGTCAAAACCTTCGATTTTCTACTGTATCCGCGCAACGGGCAGATAATAATTACTGAGGTAAAAGGCAGAAGGTTTAAGGGCAGTAGCTTTGCCAAGTTAGCGGGCCTGGAGTGTTGGGTCACATCTGAGGACATTGATGGGCTGGCGAAATGGCAGGAAGTTTTCGGCCCAGGCCATCAGGCTATTTTTGTCTTTGCCTACAAGGTCGAGAATCTTGACGTTGATTTTGATGGCAGAGACGTTTATGATTTCTCCCAGAATAGATATATATTTTTTTGTATCACGTTGGATGATTATCGTAGGTTTATGAAACGTCGCAGCCCAAAGTGGCAGACGGTAACATTGTCTGCTGATAAATTCCGCCAGTGTGCCGTCCAGATAAGTGAACTCTTGCTCTGATAAAGACAAATGTGGAGATTTTGGAGGTAATCAAGTATGATTAGGGATATTTTGTATCTGACTGCCGGGGCAATTCTTTTAGCTGGTTGTGTATCTGTCCATAAGACCGAGCGTATCAACGAGGAAAAACCTACCTCTACAATCAAAACGCAGTGCACCAAAAAGCTGGCCCAGGTTCTGCGTCATGTGGTGCTGTTCAAATTCAAGGACGATATTACGAATCAGCAGATAAGGGACATCGAGAACGCTTTTTGTGCACTGCCGAGCAAAATCGACGCGATATACGACTTTGAGTGGGGCACCGATGTAAGCGTCGAGAACCGTTCCGAAGGGTTCACTCACTGTTTTGTAGTGACGTTCCTTAGCGAAGAAGACCGAGGAAAATACCTGCCGCATCCTGCTCATAAAGATTTCGGCTCGATGTTACGGCCGCACCTGGATAAGGTCCTGGTAATTGATTACTGGGCAAAGCCGTAGCGAAAACCCCGCAATAAATTGTGAACCCTGCGTAAAACGCGAACCCCACGTAAAACGTGGGGCTAAATAGGTTTTTATATTTAGCCCCCAGTTTCACTGGGGGTTTTCCTGAAATGAGAATCATAGCTGGTACAAAACGAGGGATGAAATTACTCAGCCCTAAAACATCGACGTCCCGGCCTATTACCGACAGAGTCAAAGAATCGCTTTTCAGCGTCCTCTATAAATATGATTTGCCAAGCGGCAAATTGGTAGCCGATTTATTCTGTGGGGTCGGCTCTTTAGGGCTGGAAGCATTGAGTAGAGGGGCTGAGTTTGTCACCTTCGTTGAGCAAGACCCCAAGGTCGTTGCCATCTTGAATAGAAACATTGAAAAGACCGGCTTTGTTAGAGAATCAAAGGTTATAAGAGTTGACGCCTTCAAGATTGGTGCCCCAGTCGATTTTGGCCGGCAAAGGTATGACCTTATTTTTGTGGACCCGCCGTATGCCTGTACGAGGGACGTTCAGTTTGGTTCCGCTCTGAGTGGGTTGCTGGGTATTTTGAGCAGGCAGGTGGCTCCGAATGGCATTGTAGTGGTAAGGACGAACCGTCGCAGTTTTCTCACACCACAATACGGCCGATTCAAAGTGATAGAGCGGCGGCAATGGGGCACTACAGCTATAACTATTTTGCAAGGGCAAGTACGTGACAAATAAGCAGGCAGCTATAAAAGTAATTAAACGATTGCGTTGCAATGGCTTTGAGGCCTTGCTGGCAGGAGGTTGTGTGCGCGATATGCTGCTGTCTCGGCCAGCCAGTGACTATGATGTCGCTACGGATGCCCGTCCCGGGGACGTAATAAAGATGTTTAGAAAGACATTAAAGGTCGGGGCAAAGTTCGGCGTAGTGATTGTTTTGGTCCAGACTCAGCAGGTTGAGGTAGCCACGTTCCGGACGGAGTATGGATATGCCGATGGCAGACGTCCAGTTAGGGTCAAATTTGCCAGCGCCGTTGAAGATGCCAGCCGAAGGGACTTTACCATTAACGGTATGTTTTACGACCCTCTTAATGATAAGGTCATCGATTATGTCAATGGACAAGCAG
>JBHIDV010000325.1:0-3574 GCA_046760285.1 Sedimentisphaerales bacterium | reverse complement strand
GTCATTGCGAGGAGCGTAGCGACGAAGCAATCTCATTTTGTTAGAAGTTCTTAGTTAACCATGCCCGTTCTGGTCAGTTTTCAAATGTTCTTTTGCCTTCTGCAATTTTTGCGAGAACTTATCTTTTTTAAACTCTGACGTCCACTTTCTTATAGTAATCCAGCCGCCAAAACGAAACAGATAGTTGCGCCAAAGCCTATGCCACCTTCTCCAGCCTGATCTGATATCATAGAAAAAGAAAACCAAAGCGGGAAAAGAAAATATATTTAAGCCTATCATAAACATATATTTAACCTGATAAAACTTGCTCATAAGTTTTCTTGCACAGTTCTGCATCCGCTCAGCAGTCATCGGCTCGTCAGGCTCGAAGAGAGGAAAAGTGCCATCGTAATATTCCCACCCCACGTATTGAAGTGGATAAATCCTGTTTTGCTTTTCAAGCCTATGTCTCAGTTCTGTTCCAGGCAGAGGAACCGGCAGCAAGACCTGCACAGTATCAAGTTTCGCTTTACTGATAAAATTCTTTACACGCTTTATGCGTTCTTTTACCGGTATTTCCAGACTCACGCGTTCTTTCAAGGGGTAGCCCCAGATAAACATGCCGTGTATCAAAAAGCCAAATTCATGGAACGTTTTTACGAGGGATAACATATCTTCAGGGCTTAGATGTTTGTTCATAGCTTTCAATTCTTCTTTAATGGGTGACTCGAAACCAATGGCTACTGTTTTAATACCTGCTTGGCGCATCGCAGAAAGTAGCTCAGGGTCTTTAGCTTTATCCAATCTTATCTGAACGGTTATGTATAACCTTCTACCTATATTTCTTTGGTAGTCCCTCAACATATAGCAGAACCTTATGGTCTCCTCTCGTTGCTGTCCAAACAGATCATCAACGATAAAAAAGTTTCTGGCACCCCTCGTCTCCAGAAGAAAACTTATACATTCAAGCAGCCGCTCAGGGCAAGCGTATCTCGGTTTGCCTTTAACCGTGCAGAACTCGCAGTTCATACCACAGCCTCTTATCCTTTCAACAGGAAAAATCTTAATCTTGGCGTAGCGCACCAAGGAGAAATCCGGCAGCGGAAGTTTATCGAAATCCGTTACAGGTTCTCTTTTTGCAGTACGAATAATCTTGCCCTTGTCTAAATAAGCAATACCTTTTATGTTGCTTACGTCTTGCTTGGCCTGCAATGCCGATAGAAGCTCTTTAATGGTTTCTTCTGCCTCGCCGATAACCAGATAGTCGATGCCACAAGCTAATGCCTCGGCTATATTATCTTCAATGAAATGTTGACCCCCGCCAATAGTGACAACGCCCTTATCTTTATAGAAGCGAGCTATTTTGTAAAGTCTGGGTATGGTGCTTGTCAATCCCCCATAGAATCCAACAACATCGGCGGGTCTTTGTCGTTGTAAAAACTCATGGTCGGCTCCGCCCGCCTCACCTCTGGGGCCGTATCTGCGAAGGTTATTTTCATCAATGACCTCAACATCCCATTTTTCCATTTTATTGACAACGCTGGCCACGCATACCGGGCCTAAAGCGGTGGTCTTACGGGCAATGCGGGAATAAATGTTAAAAGCCGGATAAGCCGGAATTACAATTCTTAGCCTATATCTTTTTTTAGATAAGTCCAGCATGGGAAAACCAAAGCAGACATACAGGGCTGCTCATCGGCGGTTTCTGCGTAGCACTAACCCACCCAAACATTCGCTTTTGTTCACTCAAACCATTGATGGCTTTGAAAAACCTAACTTATACTTTCAAATAATACGATACCCAACCCAAGCTGACCTTGTCAAGGCAGAATCCGCAATATAATCGGCAGATTTGGTCGTTCTTACCCCTGAGGCCTCAATTCTGCCGGCTTTTCTCTTTACGCTCGTGCAGTATAGTTCTAAAATATTGCAATTAAAAGTGGTACAAATTAGTCAGGTAAATTCAGTTATAGTGTGAGGATAGTTGTGGATAAGATTAGAATTTACGATACAACGCTTCGTGATGGCATGCAGGCTGAAGGCGTCAGCTTCTCGCTGCAAGATAAATTGGCCATTGCCAGGTGCCTTGATGAGTTTGGCCTGGACTACATTGAAGGCGGATACGCCGCTTCCAACCCCAAGGAGATGCAGTTCTTTGCTGAAGCTGCCAAGCTGGGCCTGAAGAACTCAAAAATCACGGCGTTCGGCAGTACCCGCAGGGCTGACTGTAACGTTTCTGATGACGTTTCACTCAACGCCATCCTTGCCTGCAGGACACCTACAGCTACGTTGGTCGGCAAAGCCTGGGATATGCACGTGACGGAAGTGCTGGGCTGTTCACTCGATGAGAACCTGATTATCTGTGCTGAGTCGGTCGAGTATCTGAAAAAGCACGGCCTGGAGACCATCTTTGACGCTGAACATTTTTACGATGGCTACAAAAATAATCCGGGATATGCGATGAAGGTTCTGGCTGCCGCTGCTGAGGCCGGCGCCGCTGTGCTGGTGCTTTGTGATACCAACGGTGGCTCTCTGCCCGAACAAGTGTACGAGATTACAAAAGCCGTCTGTGAAAGATTCGGCACACTCGTTGTCGGCATTCACAGCCATAATGACACTGATTGTGCCACCGCCAACAGTCTCGCTGCAGTGCGAGCTGGTGCCCGTCATGTTCAGGGCACCATGAACGGCCTTGGCGAGCGATGCGGCAATGCCAATCTGTGCACAGTCATACCTAATCTTACATTCAAAATGGACTTGGACGTTATCAGTCGCGAAAAACTCAAGACCCTGACGGAGGTGTCACGCTTTATCTCTGAGATAGTCAATCTTACACCGGCAATGAATATGCCGTATGTCGGCGAAAGTGCCTTTGCCCATAAGGCTGGCCTGCACGTGGACGCCCTTCGCAAAAACAAATGCACTTACGAGCACCTCGCTCCAGAGCTTGTCGGCAACGAACGGCGGTTTCTCATATCCGAGCTGAGCGGCAAATCCAATGTCTTAGCCGAGCTGGAAAAGGCAAAGATTGCTCAGGACAAAAAATTAGCGGAAAAGATTCTCTGCCGGGTCCAGGAGCTGGAGAGCCAGGGCTATCAATTCGAGGCTGCCAATGCCAGTTTTGACCTGCTGGTAAAGAAGATTATGGGCACGTATAAGTCGGCTTTCGAGCTGGTAAAATATCATGTCACTGTGGAGCAAAGTCCTGCAGGCGGGATGGTCAATGAGGCCACGGTCAAACTTAAGGTAGGCGATAAAATAGAGCATGTTGTCGGTGAAGGTGATGGGCCGGTAAATGCACTTGATGCAGCTTTACGAAAGTCTTTGGAAAGATTTTATCCGGGCATCAAGGACATGCGGCTGATTGATTACAAGGTGCGGGTGGTCAATGCTCGTGCTGGAACTGCTGCTCGTGTACGGGTGGTAATTGAGTCACGGGACAAAACTGACATGTGGGGTACGGTCGGCTGCTCCGAGAACATCATCGAAGCCTCCTGGCAAGCCCTCGTCGACAGCGTTGAATATAAATTGCAAAAAGATACAAAAGTTTAGCCGCCGCCGGCTCGTCTGAAAATTGGCTTTGTTTGGCTTTGTT
>JBHIDV010000324.1:0-3579 GCA_046760285.1 Sedimentisphaerales bacterium | reverse complement strand
CCCTAAATTGGACGCCCTGGCTAAGCCCTGCTATTGCAGAGGCAGGTTCGCCCCCACGAAAGTGGAGGCACTTTTTTCACCCCGATATTTCAGATCGCAGCTTACCAACCAAAATATACAAAAAATTCAGCATAAAGCCAAAGTATGACAAAATGTTTTAATGGAAGTAAAGAATCTCCAGATTCAGTTTGATAGTATAGGAATTTGTATTTTCGGACAGGATTTACAGGATAGAAGACCGACTAAATAAAATAAGATCCTGTTCATCCTGTCTAAAATAACTTGGCTTTTTGACGGATCGGAGTATTTTTAAGGCAGCTATTTTGCCAGCGTTGTTTGGAAAATACGAGCTATGGCTGATAAAAGAAGAAATACCTGGTTGGCCAAAATAAAAAGGACTTTCACTTCGATACTGCCTGTCTCTTATAGACGCAAAGGCGAATGCATTAGTTGTGGGGCGTGCTGTAAGCTGCCGAATGTGTGTCCCTTCCTCAAGTACAAGCCAGATGGGAAAGCTTATTGTTCTATTTACATTATCCGTCCATTAAATTGCAGAAAATACCCCAGAACTGAATCTGAGTTTATTACCGCAGATACATGTGGGTATAGATTCGAATAAGGTCAACAATTTGCGGGCAAATAGTCTTGCCCAGTGGTCCTCTATCAGGCCTGCCTCTTTACACTACGTCTGGCAAAGGTAAATAAGCTACCCAGAGCTAACAATATCATCGTTGCCGGCTCTGGTACTGTTGGTTTTGGCGCCGATGGTTTTATGTTTATCGGCCATGATACCGCTCTTGGAATTGACAAGGGGACCTTTGGCTTTCCACCACCGCCGCCGCCTATCATTAGACCAGATGGATTTGCAAAAAAAGAAGTCGAACCGCCACTGGCTGAGCCGGAAGCTCCGCTACCGCCACCCCCAGCACTGCTGGTCTGTGGGGGCAAATTCTCATATTCAGTTCTCTCGAATAGCGCAATAATGATTTTCGGTCCATTGATATATGCAACAGTACTGCTGGCCTTGGGGTCACTAACATCACCCAGCCAGCCAATGAATTGATAGCCGGGTCTTGGATTTGCAGTCAAAGTAATCTCCGAGTTGGGCTTCAGGTGATGCACACCCACGCTCGGCGTTATCGTACCGCCCTGAGCAGGGATTTGCTGAAGAAGAAGTGAAACACCTTCCGTTTGGCAATACGCCGATCCGCCCAAACTAACTAAAATAACTACGGCGGCTAATATTATGGCACGTAGTCCAAGAAATATGTGACTACGCCGTTTCATCACACTATCTCCTCTGATTACAGAGTCTAACTGTGCACAAAGGGAGGCAATTTGACTGTGCAAATGTAACTACTTTCCGCTCTTATATTAAACCAAATCGTCCGCCAAAAGTCAAGTCTTTTTTCGAGTTTGTCTCCAACGGAGGCCACCTTTATCCGCCTTTTTTATGGGACAGTTGACTTGTCTTTAGTGAGAGCGTGTGGATGACCTTATTATCGATATTAATTATCTGGTAGCTAACTTGTGGGTCCGGTAAAGTCGTATCGAACGAGAGCAGGCCAAACGAGCATTTCTCGTTATAACCGAATAAAGCGCCCGGCATCAATTTGTGCTTGTGGACGTTGGTCAGTCTCGAACTTTCGAATTCATATAAGTCATATCCGGTTGTTCGTTCTATCTTCCATACGTCAGAGCGATGCCGGTCAGCGGAGATAAGAATCACGCCGTCAATCTTGTTCTGCTCAAGAAATGAAAATATCTCTTCGCGTTCTTGCTTGTATCCCTGCCAGGGGTCTAGGCTGCCCGGCTTGGTGCCGAAGGCCCACGGCACTGGCGAGGCGAGCACTTTGAAGGTGGCGGTAGAGGATTTTAGCTTTTTGAATAACCATTTTTTCTGGACAGGGCCAAGCATAGAGGGAATCTCAGTTTTGGGGTTGGTGCGATAATACCTGCCGTCCAGCATAAAGAAGTCCACGTCGCCGATGGAAAAATCAAACCAGCAGCCCGGCTGATTTTCTCCACCGCCATAATAAGGATTGTTCCAGTTGTCACGAAATAGGCGCCAAACCGGAATCTTCCACTCGGGTTCGTTGATTTCTGGGCCGCCCCAGCTATCGTTGGTGGTAAAATCATGGTCGTCCCAGATGGCATAAATAGCTGTTGAGGCAGTAAAGGCCCGGAACTCAGGGCGAGACTGACGCCTATAATAGCAATATTGCTGCACTGCCGGACGTGTCGGATTGTCGATATAAACATTGTCACCGAGCAAAAGAAATGCCGTTAGTTTGTGGGCGGCAATCGTGTTCCACATTCTTTCGTGTTGTGGGTTGTACCCGGCGCCGCCGCCGAAGCCAACCTGAAATTTGGCTCCGGTGCCGGCAGCGGGAAAAGTGCGAAACGACCACCGTTTAGGCTCCTTTTTACCATTTACCAGCAGTTCGTAGTAGTAGCGAGTATTTGGCTCGAGGTCCTGTACAATGATGGTGGCTGTGAAATCTCTGTCTTTGTTTGTCTTCGCGACAGCAGATTTGATGGGCGGGTCCACATCCTCTGAGCAGCTCACAAAAACTTGCACCGGTACTTCGCCGGCTGTGCGTACCCAGAACTTTGCACTGCTGTCAGTGACGCAGCCCAGCATAGGGCCATGCAATAAGCCAGCAACATGTTTTTTTGCTAATTTCTTAAACTCAATGCTGTCGGTCAAAGGCTTCAGCAAATCTCTGGGGCCAGCGAGAAAACGGGCAAACGGGAGTCCTGCGTCGATGGCTTTATTGGCGTAGGCAATAGCCTTGTTAATATCCTGTTTTTGGGCATATGCAACTGTCAGGCCATACAGAGACTCCAGGTCATTTGGCTGTTCGTCAAGATAGTCCTCAAAGTGTTTTATAGCAGCATCATATTTGCCATCCACAATTTGGGAAATTGTGTCTCTGGTGAACTTTTTATACTGTGGTGCAGCATAAATAACTTGAGGGGTTCCCCAAACGCGAAAGAATGCGTTTGGGGGCCCTAGAATAGATAGGAGCAATGTCACACATCCCCATAATGATATGTTGATTTTTTTTCTCCGACTCATTTCGGTTTTACCCTTAGCCTTAGATATTTTAGATATTTTTAGACTCAAATTTATTGTTTGTATTTTATTCGAGATATGATTCATGATTGCCGGGACGCAAATTCAGCACCTCGGCGTAACGCTTCAGCGTTCATCGGTAGCATCTTTGCATATCTCTTGGCAAGCACATAGGGTAAAGCTTGCGCCGCAGTGTCAGGACTAAACTGTCCTCGTTTTTGCAAATATGCACCTAAGGCTACCATATTAGCGGCTTTCTGGTTACCTAATCCCACCGCTATTTCGTCGGCGGGCACCGCTATTATCTCGATCGAATCATCCAATCGTGGCTGGCTTTCAATCAGGCAGCTATTTATAACCAGCAGTCCACCATTTTTCAGACGGGGGGCGAATTTATCCAGAGAGGCCTTGTTCATCGCAATCACGGAGTCAGGCTTGCCGATTACAGGGCAGGCAATTTCCTTTTCTGCGATAATGACCATACAATTGGCGGTTCCGCC
>JBHIDV010000323.1:0-3588 GCA_046760285.1 Sedimentisphaerales bacterium | reverse complement strand
GTTTTTTTTGCTTTTATTTAATCTGTGTCAATCTGTGTTAATCTGTGGCTTTTTTACCTTTCTTCTTTTCTCAATGGATACACACCTTCCGGCCAATCATCAAATAGAATCAGTCGTTTCAAATTCGGATGGTTGGCAAAATCGATTCCCATTATGTCGTGCATCTCTCTTTCAATCCACTCGGCAGCCGGCAAGAACGGCGTGATAGATTCAATCGCAGGATTCTTGCGGTCGCGGATAAAAGCCTTCACTGTAATCACACAGCCAGTCTCATCATATGAGAAGTGATAGAGAATCTCAAAGTAATCATCAGAATCAATACAAGTAGCAATTACAAACCTTAAAGATACATCTTCGAACAAAAACTTGTTGACGGCATAAGCGTTTTCAGCTTCACAGGGAAGGAACACTCTGTTGTCTGCTGTCTTTTCGATTGCTATGAGCTTGTCTTTTATTTCTGATAGCTTGTTATTTAGCTCTTGCTGGTTCATGCTTAGTTCCTTCGCTTCGCTCAGGACAAGCCTGTTATAAAGCCGACAGTGCCTTTACCACGCCGGATATCATAGCTTCCGGCTTTGGTGGGCAGCCCGGCACATAGGCAATAATCGCATCAGGGTCTTCTTGCTTAATGATTTCGTCTGGTGGTCCTGCTACATGATATGCCCCCTGAAATATACCTGTTCCACAGGCACACGCACCCATGCAAAAGACCACACAAGGCTTGGGAGTTTGGCGATACACTTCTTTTAGCCGTACTGCCGCCTGGCGAGTTCCTACGCCGGTTACCAGCAGTGCATCGGCGTGCCGAGGTGAGCCAACTAATTTGATGCCAAACCTCTCCACATCAAACTTGGGGGTGAGCAAATTAACAATCTCGATGTCGCAATTGTTGCACGCCCCGGTATTAACGTGAAACACCCAAGGCGACTTTTTTAATGACCATATTTTCCAACTCATAAATTCGTGTCCTGTTTAGCCCCCGCACCTGTGGCGGGGGCCGCTGGCACGGCGACGGTACGGCTACAACCAGCTAATGCTGCAATAATTGCCTATGGTCGCCAAAATAATAGCAGCAGCCAAAACAATCCCACAATAAAACCAGAAAAACTTCATTGCCTGGTCAATCCGCACACGCGGGTTGGTATTTTTTATCAAAATCAACAATACCAATACCACGACATATTTTACCAGCCCTGGCCATAAGCTTGCTCCGAATCCGCCGAGGAATACTACCACTAAAAACAACGGCAGTGCCACCAGCATTATTGCCTGGATGAGTTTCCAGACCGCCAACAGAGCTCCAGAATATTCCATAAAAATACCGCTGCTAATTTCAGTCTCCGCCTCGGCTATATCGAATGGGACAAATCCAAGTTTTGCCTGAACGCACAATAGCGCTACCAAAAAGGCCAGCAATCCGGATATGCTGAACACGGGTGTGTACTGAGCAATTGCAGCTAAGTTTAATTGACCCCCGGTCTTAATAACGACCACGATAAAGGCTAACACTAACGATAGCTCATAGCCCATAACTAATTTCATTTCCCGACTGGTACCAACTGCCGCGTGGGGACTGGCACTGGCGGAACTTCCCAGAATCAATGCCAGCGACGGCAGCACCATTAGATAAATCGCTACGATAATATCACCAATAAATTCAATATCACCTGCCAGGCCTATCCGTAGCAGCATAATCGAGAGCAATAAGATGCCCGCCAGACCAACCAAAGGTGCGGCGAGGAATACGGTTTGCTGAGCATCCTGCGGTATAAGGATTTCCTTGCCCATCAGTTTCATAATGTCGTAGGCCGGCTGAAAAAACGGTGGGCCAACACGCCACTGCACCAGAGCGCTAACCTTGCGAACTATCCAGGAAGCGAGCAAGCCGATCGCTATAGTGCCTGGAATAACAACGATCCAGAATAAAATATTTAATGGCACACTCATTTCCTATTCTTTCTAACCACGGATTACACAGATTTCACTGATTTTATTTTTTGCCCTATCCGCGTTAATCCACGAAATCCGCGGTTAATTTTTTTTCTATTTCCTTCAAAAACGGCTGCCAGGTACTACCGCCAGAAACCTGCACTACAATATCTTCAAACACCTCCACTAAATCCTCTTCCTTCGATACATCTACCTCCCGGTAATCCAGGCTGCCATCCTCGCAAGTAGTAACACATAGTGGCTTTTCACCATCTTTCAATCTGCCCTTGGACAGGTCGCAAACACTACTGGGAAAAGGTATCAAATCGGTGTATACCGTCCCAAACGGACAGGCTATCGCACAACTGCCACAGCCGGTGCACAGCATATTTGCTCGTTTAAGGATGCCATAATCGTCGGTACTCCGCCCTGCGGGCGGCTTTATTTCGCTGGGCACCTTCTCTAAAGCTCCCACCGGACAAGCGTTAATGCACGGCGCTGCCTCACATCGGCGACAGACCAAGGCAAAACGAATTATCTCCAGAAGCGCGTCGATACCTTTGTTATCGGGGTGATGCTTGTACGAACAGCGCACGGACGATTCGCTCTGAGGTTTGCATTTCGCCAAATCAATTATTAACTTCTTACCCATAGTTTCGTATCTCGTATGGCGTGATGCGTTGGTTTTTTACGCGATACGCATCACGCTCGACGCACGACGCTTTTCAGTCCCAAATCTTCGGGTAATCCTTTATCTGCTCATAGGTAAAAACAGGTCCATCCTTGCAAACGTAGAATTTACCAATCATACAATGGCCGCATTTGCCCACTCCGCAGCTCATGTTCTTTTCCATTGAAAGATAGATATCTTTAGCTGCGAATCCAAACTCTAACAATTTCAAGGTAGTGAACTTCATCATAATCGGCGGGCCACAAACCACTGCCACGGCATTTTTGACATCTACATCATTCGGCTCAAGTATTGTGGTTACTACGCCTACATTGCCCTTCCACTGACCATTTTCCTCATCGACCGTCAATTTTATATCAACGCCGGTGAGCTTTTGCCAGGGACCGAAAAGCGATTTCTTATAGATAAAATCTTCGGGCGTCCTCGCTCCATACCGGCAAACCACAGTTTTGAAATCTTTTATCCTATCGAGAAGGGTCAAAAACAGCGACCGAATCGGTGCCAGACCGACACCGCCGCCCACAATATACACTTCTTTGCCCAGAAAATTGTCAATCGGATAGCCATTACCATAAGGCCCACGAATACCGACTTTCTGTCCCTTTTTACATTCGTGCAAAAGAGCTGTCACTCGCCCGGCTTTCATAATAGTAATTTCCATCTTTTCAGTATTTGTCGGCGACGAGGAAGGGGTAAACGGTGCTTCACCTTCGCCGGGCAAAGTCAACTCCACAAACTGGCCTGTTTCGAACTTAAACTCTTTCTCTGGCGCCACCACAAAAGTCTTAATCGTCGGGGACTCGTCTATAATGTCAACAATTTCGCTGTTTATAGGTTGGTAGAGATTCTGGTTCATCTTCTTACTTTTCAGCCACAGATTTCGCAGATTCCACTGAAATATAAAACAAAAACTATTAAAAATCTGTGTTAATCTGTGTTCATCTGTGGCTTAGCTTTTTTTTACCTTT
>JBHIDV010000322.1:0-3629 GCA_046760285.1 Sedimentisphaerales bacterium | reverse complement strand
CGGTTTTTTTATTGTTCTGGTGCCCTCGCGATAAGGGCTGGATAGTGCAAAAAGAGGTGAGTAAGATGAAATTTAGAAATTTAGTCTGTTTGGCGATTGTCCCGGCGATGATAAATCTTGCAAGCGCAGATATAGCTACTTTTGAAGATTTGACTCTGCCTGCTGAACACTATTGGAATGGCTCAGATGGCTCAGGCGGTTTTGCCAGCGGAAACGCCCACTTTAGCAATAATTATAACGCTGCCTGGGATACCTGGGATGGCTTTTCTTACTCCAACATCACGGATACCACAACCAGCGGCATAGCTGGTCAATACAATGCCATAACCGGGTCAGGCCAAGGCGATTCAGTCAACTATGCTATCGGTTATGTCGGCTGGACCGAGCCGCCCACCGTGACGCTTGACACGCCAGCCATTGTGGGCGGTCTGTATGTGACAAATAACAACTACGCATACTATTCAATGCTTAATGGCGATGCCTTTGCTAAAAAGTTCGGCGGCGACAGCGGCAATGACCCGGACTGGTTTCTATTGACTATAACCGGCAAGGATAGCAATGGCAATGCCACCGGAACCGTCGAATTTTACCTGGCGGACTTCCGCTTTGAAGATAACAGCCATGATTACATCGTTGATACATGGCAATTTGTTAATTTGACTGCGTTGGGCACAGTAAAAAGCCTGCAATTTTCCTTAAGCTCCAGCGATGTTGGCCCCTGGGGCATGAACACGCCAGCTTATTTTGCAATCGATACCATTGTATCAGAGTCGGCTTTTGTGCGTGTGGGGCCTTATACAGAGGCCGGGATAAACGGCTACATCGGAAGTGACTATCGTCCCGTTAGTCCGACTGATGCCAATGCGGTTATAAATCCAATATTTAGTAGTTGGGCCACCACCGTGGTAAGTTATCAGCCGGCGCCAGCCGTGGACCCACAATGGGCTGACCCGAACAAGGCCTTGGGGCCTGCTACCGGAAATAATTTTGATATTGTCAGCTTGGGAGATTTAGACCGGCAGCAGATTGATGCAGGGCTGCCGCCAGGCCAAATAACTTTATCGTTCAGCGATGCAATTCGCGATGTCAACGGCTACGATTTTGCCGTTTTTGAAAACGCCTTAATTTCCCAGTTAGATACTACTGCCGGCTCTATCGCAGGACAAATCTTTGCTGAGTTAGGATACGTAGAAGTATCTTCTAACGGCAAAGACTTTGTAAGATTTCCCGCTGTGTCACTTACCCCCGCGATTGTGGGCCCGTATGGCACGATTGAGATTAGTAATATCTATAATCTTGCCGGCAAGCATCCTAACGCTAATGGTATCTGCACCGGCACACCGTTCGATTTGCAGGCAATCGCCGACCATCCTGATGTCATCTCCGGCGTTGTTGATATAAACAATATAAAGTATGTGCGAATAGTTGATATTCCCGGCAGCGGCGATTTCTACGACCAGGCGATGACGCAGATTGACCCTGGCACCTGGCCATTTTGGGACTACTATGCGAATAATCATCCTATTTATGATGCTTGGGTGACGTGGGGTTCGGGCGGCCTGGAGGTGGAGGCGGTCGGCGTTCTGAAAGAGCAAAACTATTCAGCGGATATCAATTTAGATGGCGTAGTGGATGTATCCGATTTCCTTTTGTTTGCATCAGCCTGGCGAAGCCGTTTTGGCCAGGCCAACTGGATAGCCAGATGTGATTTGGCCCAGCCGAAAGATTATATCATTGATGCCGTCGATTTTGCTATCTTCGCTTCTCAATGGCTGGAAGTTGAATCGTGGCGGAACAAATAAGAAACAAGATGAATGTCATTGCGAGCGAAGCGAAGCAATCTCTGATGTTTGATGTAATGAGATTGCCACGGCCTGCAAGGCAGGCCTCGCAATGACAACATGAACAAAGAAGTAATTTTTTGAACTTTTTATGTTTGCTGGAAAAAGAAAAGCATTTAGTTTAATTGAGTTGCTGGTGGTCATCTCGGTCATGGCGTTGTTGATGGCTATATTGCTGCCGGCTTTGTCTTTGGCAAGGCTACAAGCCCGTCGTATGGTTTGTGAATCTAATCTTCGTCAGCTTT
This sequence comes from Sedimentisphaerales bacterium, assembly GCA_046760285.1. Lineage (GTDB taxonomy): Bacteria > Planctomycetota > Phycisphaerae > Sedimentisphaerales > Anaerobacaceae > JBHIDV01. The sequence goes on along the minus strand of JBHIDV010000322.1, from coordinate 1,543 downwards.
TTCTGGCCAATGCTGGATACGCGATGGAAAATGACAGCTATTACGTGCCGGCGGCCCCGGATATCACTTCGGAAAAAGGAGGCAGATACCGCTGGCATGGTGTTCGCCGCAGTCCCGATGAGCCGTTTGACCCGGCCAAAGGCCCGCTGGCAGCGTATTTAGCTGAGGGCAAAGTTAAGCAATGTCCGGAGAAAGTAAATTTTATAAAGGGACAGGATTGGAATACAAACTTTGAGCAGGGCTGCGGTGGATACGGTTATAATCGTGTATATCTCGGTTCGCGAGATTGGCAGAGCCGCCAATTTAAGACGCTGCAGCAGGCCGAGCGTGCCGGCTGGCAAACTACAAAAACTACAGAAGTAAAAAGTCCCACTGAGACCTTGATGTTTGCCGATACGGCGATGTCTAATCGCCAATCGTACTTGATAGAGTATTCTTTTGCTGAGCCACCTTTTTATGTCCACAACGGCAGAGCTGTAACGAGTTTCTATCTTTCACCATCGATACATTTCCGCCATCGGGGCCAGGCAAATGTCGGCTGGGCCGACGGACATGCCGATTCGCGCCAGATGGCTAATTTCGATGCAAGTAATGTTTACGGCGTTGATTCCGCTGATATGAAATTAGGCTGGTTCGAGCCGGTAGATAATACGTTGTTTGATTTGGAATAACGATTGTCGGAGTTTATAATCTTCGGCGTGAATACAACAAAATTAAAACAGGCTGCTACGTTTACCTGGCAAGGTATAAATCAGCTTCTTTGGCCACCGGTTTGTATTAACTGCCGTGAAAGCATCTGCCAGACCGACAAGAGTTTGTGCCAAACCTGCTGGCACCAGCTTATGGCTTGCACGGGTGCTGATTATTGTCCCCGCTGTGGTAAAGATGCCTCCAGATATAGTTTGGTGGATGGCGTCTGTCCTGATTGCCAGGGAAAAGAATTTCATTTTGACCGAATAGCACGCAGCGGCCTTTACAAAGAAGCTTTACAAAAAATGATATTAGACTTTAAGAAGGGCCGAACAGAACTGGATTCAACACTGGGCTTTTTGGCCGATTCAGCTCTGCAGGGAAGCACTTTTTACAATGACATAGATTTTTTTGTCCCTGTTCCGCTACACTGGTCAAGGCGATTGGTTCGCGGCTATAATCAATCTTTGGTTTTAACTAAGAAAATAAAGCATCCAGCCGCTAAGATTAGCACTGATCTGGTTCGCATCCGGCGAACGAAATCCCAGCCTCTGATGGCAAGTCCTGCTGCCCGTGCTAAAAATGTAGCAGGTGCTTTTGCGGTCCGTTTCGACCATAGTTTCCAGGGACGTAAGGTGTGTCTGGTCGATGATATCAAAACCACCGGTGCAACACTGAACGAGTGTTCAAAGACATTAAAAGAAGCTGGCGCTGTAGAGGTTTTCGCCTTAGTTTTAGCTGTCGCCGGTCAGAAAAACGTTTAGCCGTTGTCGGCACGACGACGGTCCAATAAAAGTCGCCGTGCCGGCGACTGCTAAACTATAGAGATATTGAGAATGATTATCGCGTACCA
>JBHIDV010000321.1:0-3630 GCA_046760285.1 Sedimentisphaerales bacterium | reverse complement strand
GTTATAAGTGATTCAAAAGAAAACTCAACGTAAGGGGGCAGGCATTTTAATTTTAAGTTTATATTCGGCTTTAGAAAAGGCACGTGAACAGCCGAAAACCAATAAATAGATAAAGTTCGGGATTTTTAACCGCTCATTAAGAGGTTGTCCCAGTTGTCGTTGAAATTCACCATACGGTCGGGAACAGTTTCATAATCTAAGCGACAGCCTCCTGATGGTCAACTGCTGTCTTAAGTTTCTCAAGTAACAAAGGCAAATCACGGTAACCCTTAATACGATGAAAACGCTTTTCCGCCTCCAGTAACACCGTGCCCGCCCAACGCCAAGCCATGTTCGCATCACGCCAATGCTTGACATTACCACACAGATCATCAGCCAGAGAAAAACAGCTCTCGATGATATTTGTCGAGCTGAACAACCGTCGCAACTGTTCTGGTAACCCCAGACGATTAATCGTCAGTGTCTCTTCAAAACCTTCCTCCAAACTCTTAGCCGCCGCCTGATTGATCGAAGCCAGCCAATCATGAACCTTATACAACTGCTTTTTTGCCTCTTCGTAATCCGTCATACCCCAGGCCGCTCGAAGCTTCATCACCAGCAGCTGGTGATACCTCTTGGGCAAATACTTCTGGATGTTACGCTGCTTGTGCAGACAGCAACGCTGGATCAATACCTGCGGGCCGAAACGAGCCCTTACCGCCTTGGCCAGGGCCTTTGAACCATCCAGAATAAATAGGTATCGCTGCTGTGTTGATAGGCCCCGCTCAATCAACTCGTCCAGCAGTTGCCCGCAAATCTCGCTATTCTCAGTAGCACCGGGCCATAAGCCTAACACATGCTTGCGACCTTCAATGTCGATACCTAAGGCCGTTATAAGCGTAAAATCGTGGAATTGTTTGCCATCAATAAGAATCACACACAACCGCAGATCATGCAGCGGACGTTCCAGTAGTTGCCGCAGCTGTTTGGTACTGGCTGCCTTCCACCGGCGACTGACGGAACTTTTATCGATGCCGTAGCCATCACATAAGTCATCCAGAACGCCGGCGTAATCCCGAGTCGAAACCCGACGCAGGATACGCTCTGATACGGCCTGCTGCATCCGGTACGGATGGGCAAAGGCATTCCATCGGCTTAAGTGTATCTCCTGGCTGCCATCTTTGGACCGTAGGCGGGGCTTATCTATTGCCACCTTTCGGCCAGCAAAGATTACATGACCCTCATCATTACCCCAGCGGATTACCTTTCGGTCAGGGTCGTGACGGTAACGCTGCCCAGCCAATTGTTCGACCTCTTCATCGATAAGGGCCTTCATCATCAGTAGACCTGCCTGAGAAGCGCTCTGCTCTATAGCCTTGGCTACATCGAACAGCATCTCGCTCATGGGCAGAATCATCTGGAAGGCTGCTTTGCCATCAGCCAGTTCGACGGTTACCGCTTGTCCTGTAAGTTTCTGCATTTTTCTTCTGGAACGACTGGTCTTTTGTTGATACGATTTTCCCATCATGCGGTCTCCTAAAAAGAGGGTAACATTTATTCAAAAAAACACCTTTACGTTACCCCGACCGCATGATTTTTCAATCAACTTTCAACGACAATCGGGACATCCTCATAAAGTAATAGTGTTGTTTAAATGATAAGCAAGTGATTGATACTTCCTAAAAGCAAACATTATACAAGATTCATAACGTTCTTTGTCAGCTTGTGACTTAAATATTTTATTTTCTAGTACTACAGCGCGATATTAGCTCAAGAATTTAAGATATCATAGTCGATAACTCCTTATAAACAGTATATTTGTAAAGAGTACGATTATGGATATCAAGCAAATCAAAAACATGGGTTAAAGAATTGAACAAGTTTTTGGCCAAATTCGACGACTGCTTTTCTCGAAAAGAACCAAGACAAGACCTGCGAATTTACATCAAGGGACAACTGTCCGACCTGCCTCGAAAGAGCGTCGAACCAATTGCCTTGGCAGGTAGAATTGCCCCTCGGACCCTGCAATACTTTCTTTCTTGTGTACCCTGGGACCAGCAACGCCTCGTTGATAAACAACAGTGGCTGGTAGCCAAAGAACATGCCCATCCACGGGCTATAGGCATCATTGATGAATCGGGTAATCCCAAAAAGGGAGTTCATACTGCTGGCGTACAGAGACAATGGTGTGGCAATACCGGCAAGATCGACAATTGTGTAGTGGCTGTTCACACTGCTTATGCGGCGGGCGATTTTCAGTGCATTCTGGACAGCGACCTTTATCTGCCTAAACAATGGTCGGATGACCTGGCCCGACGTAGAGAGGTAGGTATCCCGCAAGAGGTGGTATACCGTAAGAAAACTGAAATCGCCCTGGATCAAATCCGCCGGGCCATGGGTAATGGTATTCGTGTATGGGCTTGGACGTTTGATGAGCTTTATGGCCGTGACCATGAGTTTCTGGATGGGCTTCAGGCCCTTGGTCAAAACTATGTAGGCCAGATTCCCTCTGATTTTACCGGCTGGCTCAAAGAGCCGCAAATACTTCAGCGTCCCACGCCTCAAGAAAGGCGAAAACGTGGTAAAAAGCGGCGTTTTCCGCGTCTCTCGGCCAAGGCTTTGCAGCCCTGTGAAGTGAGGAATCTGCTGGTTTACTCCCGTGTATTTCAGAAACAAAAATGGCAAAAGTTTCATATCAAAGACGGTGAGAAAGGGCCCATAGTCTGGGAGGTTAAGGCGGCTAAGTTTTACCGCAAGCATACCGGAAATGGATTGCCGGGACCGGCCCATTATCTGATTATAGCCAGAAACGCGCTGAATCCTAAGGAAGTCAAATACTTTCTTTCCAACATGGTTCCCAGTGCCAGTGGCATCAGTTTGGAAAATCTGTTGTGGATAGGATTTTCTCGGGATCCTATTGAACGCTGTTTTGAGGTAGGCAAACAGCAGTTGGGGATGGATCACTTTGAGGTACGAGGCTGGCTGGGGATTCACCGTCATTTTTATATCACTCAGCTCAGTTTCCTGTTTTGCTCTATAGTTCATCAAAAGCTCAGAGAAAAAAAACACCAACGGTTTATATCTGACGGTCGAGCAGGTTCGCGACGCTGCCTGCAGCTGGATCATAAGCCAGTATTTACCTGGCGATGCCAGAGTGATTCTTTACCAACAGGCCGCCACGCAGATTTTGTATCATCAAAAGCGCAATCAGCAGGCTCGGAAGGCTCATCGCAAGAAGACTCTCCGGAGATTGCGGACGTTGGGCATAAAAGTAAGCCAATTGCCATCTTGTGTACCTCATGATCACTGACTATGTCGCGCTGTAGTATTAGGGAAGATGTTAGTTATAGGATTAGAAGAATGAAACAATTGCGCGTATATGCGGATACTTCGGTTTTTGGCGGCTGTTTTGATGTTGAATTTGCCGAGGAGAGCAAATCGTTTTTTGAGGATATAAAAGCTGGCAAGTTTATCGTTGTTGTTTCGAGTACAACTCTTGGCGAACTTGATAGGGCACTCCAACAGGTTCAAAAAGTGCTCGCCGGTTTGCCTACGGGAAACATGGAGATAATCGAATTTTCTGATGAAGTAGCGCGCTTGCGCGATGCGTATTTAGATGCTGGGATTGTCGGACCAGAAGGTAGAGCTGAT
>JBHIDV010000320.1:0-3671 GCA_046760285.1 Sedimentisphaerales bacterium | reverse complement strand
GGCGGATTCACCCTTCGGCGGTGCTCAGAGCTTGCCCTGAGCTTGTCGAAGGGGCAGGCTTTTGTTCGGTCGAAATGACTAATTGCAAGGAAAATTTTGTATAAAACCAAAAACCTGTACATCGCGTTAAGTACTAAACACAGGGTACGGCATTGAGAAAGTTGGTATGAAAGTCCATAGGTATGATGCGAGCAATATAAAGATATTGGGCGGTGTAGAGGCGGTACGTAAGCGGCCAGACATGTACATCGGCGACCGGGGCAGTGGGGGCTTGCACCACTTAGTATATGAGGTGCTGGACAATTCCATCGATGAAGCAATGGCTGGATTCTGCGAAAATATAAGTGTGCGCATCGGTGCCGACGGCAGTTGTACGGTCGAGGATGACGGCCGAGGAATACCTGTTGAACAGCACAAAGAGGCTAAAATCAGTGCTTTAGAGGTTGTGCTGACTACCCTGCACTCCGGCGGCAAGTTTGATACCGATAGTTATAAGGTTGCAGGCGGCCTGCATGGGGTGGGTGTTAGTGTGGTCAACGCTCTAAGCGAATGGCTCGAAGCCGACGTCTACCGAGACGGCAAACATTATCATTTTGAATGTGCTCAAGGCAAGAGCTGTGGGCGGGTTAAGGAAATCGGCCCGACCAAAAAACGCGGCACAAAGATATCCTTTATGCCGGATGAGGAAATATTCGGCGATACAGAATTTTCGTACGACACGCTTTTGAAACGAATACGGGAGTTGGCCTACTTGAACGCTGGGCTGAGGATAAGCTTCAGGGATGACCGCAATGGTAAAAGAGAGGTCTTCAAATTTGACCAGGGCCTCAGGGCCTTTGTGGAGCACCTCAACGAGGGCAAAGAAACACTTCATAAGGATGTTATCTATTTAGCCAAAGAAGACCCAGAAGCGATGTTAAGCTGTGAAGTAGCTATGCAATACAATGATGGCTACACGGAAAACGTGCTGGTTTTTGCCAATAACATCCGTAATATCGATGGCGGCACACACCTTTCTGGCTTCAAGACTGCCTTGACGCGCACGATGAATTATTACGCCAGAAGCAACAACTTACTAAAGAACGGACAGGCGACCACCGGAGAGGACCTGCGCGAGGGATTAACCGCGGTGGTAGCGGTGAAATTAGCTGACCCCCATTTTGAAGCGCAAACGAAGGTGCGACTGACCAATCCGGAGGTAGGTAGTTTCGTGGAGACGACAGTGAACGAGCAGCTCGGCCATTATCTGGAAGAGCACCCGCCGGAGGCAAAACGCATCTTGAACAAGGCCATTCAAGCTGCTGCAGCCAGGGAAGCTGCTCGAAAGGCCCGTGAATTGACCCGGCGAAAAGGGGCGCTCTCCAGCGCTAATCTGCCTGGAAAGTTGTGGGATTGTGCCAGTAAGGAAAAGCAAGCTACCGAGATTTTTATCGTGGAAGGCGATTCGGCTGGCGGCTCAGCTAAGGCCGGTAGAGATAGAAACATCCAGGCTATTTTGCCGCTGAAAGGAAAAATCCTCAACGTGGAAAAGGCCCGTCTGGAAAAAATGCTGGCCCACGATGAGATCCGCACCATCATAAGTGCTCTTGGAACCGGCATCGGGGTCGACGAATTCGATGTAAATAAGTGCAGATACGGCAAGATAATATTGATGACCGATGCCGATGTCGATGGCGCTCATATTCGCACGCTGCTGCTGACGTTTTTATTTAGACAAATGCCGCAACTGCTCACCAAGCGTATGGTTTATATTGCCCAGCCGCCCTTATATGAGCTCAGGCTGAAGGGCCAAAAGAAGTCTGAATATATTCTCAGTGAAAATCAGATGCGTAAGCGTATGATTGCTCGCGGCCTGGAGGGCACAGAGCTTTTGATTAGGGACGGCCAAAAAGGCAAAAGTCAAAACTCAAAGCTCAAAACTTGTAAGGTCGCCGGTATTCAGCTAACCAGCCTGGTTAAAATTCTGGCTGATGCCGAGCGTATCATAGCAGTCTTATCCAGGCGCGGCATAAATTTTGCCGAGTTTGTTAAAGCCTATTACGACCGGCGCAAAGGTGGCCTGCCGCGGTTTATTATCCGTGTGCAAGGAAAGCTCGAGGTTTATTACGACCATACTAAATATGAAAAACGTCTGGCTGAAATAACACGGACAAACACGGATTCAAAACGGAAAAACACGGACGTCAGTGGAAGTCAGTATTCAGTCAGCGTCAGTCCGCGTTCCGCCGAAGGCGAGGAATTGCACGAGGTAGCTCGTATCAATCAAATAGATGAGAGATTAAAGGCTGAATTCGATTTAAGCTTAAATGACTTCATCGAACCTCGAGCCTCGTTTTATGTTGACGAGTCTTGTTACGAGTCTCGAAGCACGAAAAACGAGACTCGGTTTAAGTTTCAACTGGTCAATGGAAAGGACACCTACGCTCTTGCCTCCTTGGCCGATATTTGTCCAGCCATTAGGCAGATTGGCGGCAAAGGAATTGATATAAAACGCTTCAAGGGTCTGGGTGAGATGAATGCTGAGCAGTTGTGGCAGACCACTATGAATCCAGCTACCAGGACGCTGTTGAGTGTTCGGCTGGACGATGCCGGCGAGGCTGACAGGCTTTTTAGTATCCTGATGGGCGATGATGTTCAGAGGCGCCGAGCCTTTATCCAGCAGCACGCCCTCGAAGTCCAAAACCTTGATGTCTGAACGCGGACTGACGCTGGCGGAATACTGACTTGCGCGGATGTCCGTGTTTTTCCGTTTTGCGTCCGTGTTTGTCTGTGTTATTGTGTGAAAATCTGCACGCGATTGCGAAAGTGCTCATAATCCAACTCGTCCTTCGAGAAGGCATCGATGTCCGACTTTTTGGCGCGAATAACCAGAATCGCTGGACGGCTCTGGCCTGGTTTAGCTATAGTTGTAGCGATGTAGCCGGTAGGTTCAACGCGCATCGGAATGCTAAATTCTATCTGTCTGCTACCTTGGGCGGCTGCAGAGCCTTTAACCGTAATAATAACCGAATCATCCGGTTTTAGGCTTCGGATATTTGCGGCGTGTTTGAGCGCCTTGATAAGGGTTGTTTTCAGGTTCTCCACTTTTTCAGCATCGTATTTTTCTTCCGGACGAACCTTGTTTTTTCTACTAATTCGCTCTGGCTCATATAATTCTTTTAGCGTTTGGTCCCAAACCGGGTCAAGAGGTTCTTCGACTTGCGCCTGTTTATCCTTCTTTTCCACCTGTGGTGGTGGCTGCAGCAGCAAGTCTACCTTGACCAGAAAGATTGCTCCGTAGTCCTGCAGGTAAATGGCTTCTGTGGCGCGGCTGTCCCGCCCGAACAGCCTCCAGACGTGTTTATCAAAGTTAAAGAAACCTTCGCTTACTGGTATGTGGGCCTGTTGTAATTTCTTATCCAAGATGGCTGACATTACATTCAAGTCTTGGATTATTTTGGCAAAATCTTCCGCTTCTATCTGGCCAGCAGGGATTACCAGGACTGTACCGGCACCGCTGGGTGTAAATCTCCTTTCGAGATTCATACGAATACCAGCAAGCATGCTTTCCATCTGATCATGCGCAGCCCTTGCTTGTTTCTGCGCCTCTTTCGCCGCCTTCTTGACCGCCTCTACCTGCGGCGGTTGCGGAGGTGTAAGCTCAGAAGTTGCCTCAGCTGAGGCAAAAACTA
>JBHIDV010000319.1:0-3678 GCA_046760285.1 Sedimentisphaerales bacterium | reverse complement strand
AGCAGAAAAAGCAAAAGCCATGGGATGAATCAATCCGTGTTCCATTTTTATTACGCTATCCTGCGGTATTTGGCAAGAATGGGCGAACAATCGATATGCCAATCAATACGCCAGATATTATGCCTACTCTGCTGGGTCTAAGCGGCATCGAGATACCTGATACGGTAGAAGGAACCGATTTTTCCAGTGTCCTGCGAGAGAAAAAGGAGCCAGAGGACAACGCTGCACTGATTAGCTGTCCTTCGCCCTTTGGTCAATGGAAAAGGGCTAATGGCGGCAGAGAATATCGCGGCCTGCGCACAAGACGCTATACCTATGTACGTGGTCTAAAAGGACCATGGCTGCTTTATGATAACCAGCAAGACCCATATCAGCTTAATAACCTGTGCGACAAGCGCACTTGCAGCAAGTTGCAGAAAAGGCTCGAGGGCATCTTGTCAGAAAAGCTAAAGGAGACCAACGACGAATTTCTGTCAGGCTGGGACTACATCAAAAAGTGGGGCTACACCGTCGATGAGTCCGGAACCGTACCGTACTCTGTTTGAGCGGGGCCAGAAACGAAACTCATAGCAAAAGGATTATTATGGAAGAACCCAAAAAAGTTACGCTCTTTTTCTTGTTAGCGGTTGGCCAAATTATCTTTGCTATTCCAAGTATGGGCTATGCAAAGGAGCCTATGCAGGTAACGGTGGGGGAGGATATAGTGTTGGTTCATGCCGGGCCGAATGTTTTGCTGCGCTATCGCTACGAGGATGTGCCTTTTAAGCCTTACGCTGACCAGTTTTTCTCGCCGCAGGGAGTTAATGTTCTGCGCGATGCGCCTGTTGACCACAAGCATCATCATGGTTTGATGTTCGCAGTGGCTGTGGATGGCGTGAATTTCTGGGAAGAGCACAAAGCTCCAGGATGCCAGGCACACCGCTCTTTCAACGATGTGAAAGTCGGTGGCGAGTCAGGTGGCCTGCCGTGGGCAGCCTTCACACAGGACATTGACTGGATCAATCCCCGCAGCCAAGAATTATTACTTGATGAGCGCCGCACAATTGAGCTCTGCCGATTGAAGGACGCCAAGGCTGTGCTCTTGACCTGGCAGTCCAGCTTTGATGTGCCCTCGCACAAAGAATCGGTAACGCTCACCGGCTCGCACTACTTCGGCTTAGGCATGCGTTTTGTCAAATCGATGGATACCGGCGGTCAGTTCCGTAACGCTGATGGCAAAACCGGCAATATCGTGCGAGGTAGCGAACGGCTGGTCCGCTCGAGGTGGTGCGCATATACTGCCCGCGCAGATGGCAAATCTGTTACCATCGCTATGTTCGATTATCCACAAAACCGAAGGCCGGTCACGTGGTTTACAATGACAAAACCGTTTGCTTACCTATCGGCCACGCTGAATCTGCACAAGCAGCCGCTGAAGATGATGTCGGACAAGCCGCTTGTACTTCGTTATGGCGTAGCCCTCTGGGACAGCCAAGCGGAATCTGACCAGATCGAGCAACTTTATCAGCAATGGGTTGTGTGGCCATGTGAAAGACAACAACACTCAATTATGCGATAAATTAGGGAAAAAATTATGTCTAATAAACAACGATTTAATGGTGATACTATGAACCGTCGGCAGTTTATTGGTCGAGCTGGCGCGGCTGCCGCGGCAGTCACAATCACCGGTACATCAACACAGCCTATCTCCGGCAAGACATCGGGGGCTAACGAGCGCATTGGTGTCGGCTTCATCGGTTGCGGAGGACGCAGCCGCGCGCATCTAAAAGTGGTTCATTGGCTCAAGACCCAAGCAAATGAGCCTGTGGACATCGTCGCTGCCTGCGATGCCTATCGGCCTCGGATGCAACAAGTTGCGGATGACTACCAGGCCAAAGGATATACAGACCATCGTGAACTGCTCGATGACCCGAATGTCGATGTTGTCTGCATCTCAACTCCTGACCATCACCACGGCTACCAGGCTATTGACGCTGTGCGGGCAGGTAAGGATGTTTATTGCGAGAAGCCCGTGACGCACTGGCGGCAATTTGAACTGACTAAACGCTTGGCGGCGGAAGTTAAAAAGACCGGCCGGGTCTTTCAGCTCGGTACGCAGGGCATGTCCGACTCGGCCTGGCAGCAGATGAAGAAACTAATTAACGACGGCCTAATCGGTCAGCCGGTCCATGCTGAATGCGGCTATTTCCGGGTTGGTGACTGGGGTGAGCGAGGCATGCCCATCGACGACCCTAACGCCAAACCTGGTTCCGAGCTGAACTGGGAAGCTTTTCTCGGTGACGCACCCAAACGACCTTTCGATGTCAGCCGATTCTTCCGTTGGCGAATGTATGAGGACTACGCCGGCGGCCCCTGCACCGATTTATTTCCTCATAGCCTCACGCCGGTATTATATATGCTGGGTGTCACTATGCCGAGCAAGGTCGTAGCAACGGGCGGCAAATTTCGCTACCAACAGCGCGAGGTCCCTGATACATTCAACATGCTAATCGATTATCCCGAAAAGATCACCGTTGCTGTGCTCGGTACGCAAGCTAACAACTATCCAGCTATAGGCAGCCGGGGCGCGGGACAGCGAATTCCTATTATCCGTGGATGGGAAGGGACACTGACGATCGAAGGCAAAGAAATAGTTTTTATCCCCGCCCAAGGTTCTGCGAAAAAGCCCCAACGATTTGCCATTGAACACGGTGAGGATTTTGTGGGATACTGGCAAAGATTTCTCGATTGCTGCCGCTCGCGTCAGCAGAATACACTCAGCCCAATGGACCTTGCATATCATGTGCAGACAGCGTTGCAAATGGGGATGCTGGGCCTGCGCGAGGGTGAGGTAGCACGCTTCGATGCAGCCCGAAAGAAGATTGTCCTGTAGGATTGCAAAAGGTCATTCATAGGAGACAAAGATGCTCTTAAATCCCAAAAATCTCGGCTTGGCCGGAGCGATTATATGGGGCCTGTGTATTTTCATAACTACTTTGGTTTCACTGGGTACCGGTTATGCAGAAGAATTCCTGAATGTACTGGCCAGCATATATCCAGGTTACAAGGTCAGCTTATTAGGCAGCCTGATTGGTTTGGCTTACGGGCTTTTTGATGGCTTTGTAGACCTTTTTATACTCGCGTGGATATACAACTGGCTGGAAAAGAAAAAGGCCTCCGAGTAGCAGTAAACTGCAACTAAAGGCGTGCAAACTACCTGTAAGCACAACGCGCCCAGGTAAAATTATTTTTCAAAAAAGGTTGCAAACACAGCCAGGCATGGTATTATAATTAAGCAAGCTGTTCGGTCAAAAATAGAGGTTTTTAATTTTTTTCTTTAGCGATATGTCGAATTTTGCATAACGATACATATATTTATGGAGAAACGCAAGTGAGCAAAAAAGAGGACTTGATTAATGCCGTCCTGACGCAGGCCAAACTTTTCAACGGACGAAAAAAGTTGACTTGTGCCGAGGCTTTTGAATTGGCCCGACAATTCCAGACGGAAATCATCGACATCGGACGCATCTGTAATCGGCACAATGTAAAAATCTGTAAATGTCAGCTTGGCTGTTTTGCGTGACGGTAGAAGGCTTGCGCATATGAAGAAATTAAGAGTGAGATTTAAGCTCTGGCTCAGTTCTAAAGATGTTGAAGGTGTTTTCGGCGACGGCAAATGGCGGCTGCTTAAGGCCATCG
>JBHIDV010000318.1:0-3686 GCA_046760285.1 Sedimentisphaerales bacterium | reverse complement strand
GTAGGCTTCACACTTTCTTCACGCTGCTGGCCAACCGGTAATTTTGCGAGTTGCTCCATCAAAGCATACCTTTCACTCGCATCATCCTTGGCCAGCTTGAGCAATTCTGCTGCTACTTGTGGCTTGGATTGCGCCAGTGTTCGATAACGATTCTCGCCGTAAGCATATTCTTCGAAGTCGAACGTAGGAGCTTTCGAATCGAGTTGCAGCGGGTTTCTGCCCTGTTCTTTAAGTCGTGGGTCAAACCTATACAAAGGCCAGTAGCCGCTGGCAACTGCCTGTTTCTGATGCTCGAAACCGTGGGCCAGATTGTAGCCGTGCGCTATGCAGTGTGAGTACGCAATGATAAGCGACGGCCCAGGATAGGCCTCAGCTTCGACAAAGGCCTTTACCGTTTGATTGGGATTTGCACCCATGGCTACCTTAGCGACGTAAATACTGCCATAGGTCATAGCCAAAAGCCCAAGGTCTTTTTTAGGACTTGGTTTTCCCCCTGCAGCGAACTTGGCAACTGCTGCTCTGGGCGTAGCCTTCGACATCTGCCCGCCAGTATTGGAATAGACTTCCGTATCTAAAACAAGCAAATTGACATTGGCGCCACTGGCTAAAACATGGTCCAGCCCCCCATAACCGATGTCGTAGGCCCAACCATCGCCGCCAAGCCCCCAGACGGATTTGCGCACCAGATAGTCAGCAAAACTCAATAGCTGCTTACACTCTGGGCAGGTACTCTTATTGCACTGCTGTTTGAGCTTGTCCACCTGCGTTCGTTGCTGTTCAATAGTAGATGGCGCCGGGTCGTTAGCCAGGGTAGCTATCCGGATTTCCTCTGCCAGCTTTGGCTCAACACAGCCTTTGGCCACCACTGTATCCAGCAGCACAAGAGCACGCTCTTTAAATTTGTCAACCGTCAGTCGCATACCCATTGCAAACTCAGCGGTGTCCTCAAACAGACTGTTACTCCATGCCGGTCCTCTGCCATCCGTCCTTTTCGTATAGGGGGTGGTTGGCAGATTGCCGCCATAAATCGAGGAGCAGCCGGTGGCGTTGCCTATCAGGGCCCTGTCCCCGAACAATTGTGTCAGCAGTTTCACATAAGGCGTTTCTCCACAGCCGGCACAGGCACCGGAATATTCAAATAAAGGCTGGATTAACTGACTGCCCTTGACAGAATTAGCTTTGAAAAGTTCTGGGTCGGTGTTTGGAATGGAGAGGAAATGTTTGTAATTGTCCCGCTCCCGCACTCGAATCGGCTCCTGCAGGACCATATTGATTGCCTTTCGGCCTGTCGGTTTTTTCCCCTTGCTCACGCTCGGGGCTCTGTCTTCTGCTTTTTCCTCTGCGGGACAGTTCAGAACACAAGCGCCGCAGCCGGTACAATCCTCCGGAGCTACCTGGACAGTAAATTTCATGCCGGCAAAGTCTTTACCTTTGGCATTCGCACTTTTGAATGTTGGTGGAGCACCTTTAAGGTACTTTTGGTCATAAGCCTTTATTCTTATAGTCGCGTGCGGGCAAACCAGAGAGCATCTGCCACACTGAATACAAATATCCGGCTCCCACTGAGGTATATTGACCGCTATATTGCGCTTTTCGTATTGGGTTGTGCCGCTGGGAAACTTGCCATCGACCGGCATCTTGCTCACAGGCAGTTTATCTCCACGAAATGCTATAAGCTCGCCGGTAACCTGCCTGACAAAATCAGGAGCATCTTCAGGAACCGGCAGCCGTATCTTGAATTTGCTGGTTACCTGGTCAGGAACCCTGACTTCATAAATTCTTTCCAGGGCACCATCGACAGCCGCATTGTTCATCTGGACAATTCTTTCGCCCTTTTTGCCGTAGGTTTTTTTGATTGCATCTTTGATGGCTTTAACCGCCGTATCCAGCGGGATGATGTTGCTTATCTTGAAAAAGGCGGTCTGCATAATTACGTTGATTCTTGGCCCCAATCCAATTTCTTCAGCGAGCGAAATCGCATCAATAACGTAAAATTTGAGTTTCTTGTCGATTATTTGCTTCTGCATTTCCTGCGGCAGAGTGTCCCATACCTCGTCTGGGCCGTGGCTGCTGGTCAATAGAAACGTCGCACCAACACGGGCCGCCGAGAGCATATCATACTTTTCGGGAAAACTTGGATTATGACAAGCAATAAAATCAGCCCGCCTAACAAGGTAAGGCCTTCGAATAAGCTGTTTTCCAAATCGCAAGTGGGATATAGTCATAGTACCAGCCTTTCTCGAATCATAAACAAAGTAGCCCTGCGCATAGTTATCAGTTTGCTCGCCAATAATTTTTATAGAGTTTCTGTTGGCACCTACAGTGCCATCCGCGCCGAGGCCATAGAACATCCCGGAAAAAAGTCCCTCACTTGGAATCTCGAAAGACTCATCAACGCCAAGGCTGGTGTTCGTTACGTCATCAATGATGCCCACCGTAAAGCCATTTTGGGGTTTGGCGGCATCAAGATTATCAAAAACAGCTTTGGCCATAGCCGGCGTAAACTCCTTCGAGCCTAATCCATATCTTCCACCTACAATCACCGGATACTTTTTAAATGTCGTTTGGCCTTCGGCCATTGCTTCGCCGATAGCGGTGCGAACATCCAAGTACAACGGTTCACCAATTGAACCAGGCTCTTTAGTTCTATCCAATACCGCAATTTTTTTCACGCTTTTGGGCAGAGCAGCAACAAAGTGCTTGCCGCTAAATGGCCTATAAAGCCGTACTTTGACCAATCCGACCTTTTCACCTTTAGATGCCAAATATTCTACCGTCTCATGCACAGTATCTGCGCCCGAACCCATAATAACGATGACCTTCTGGGCATCTTTGGCACCGACATAATCAAACAAATGGTAGCTGCGACCAACCAGTTTTGCGAATTTATCCATCGTCTCTTGAACAATCTGTGGAGCAGCCAGATAGAATTTGTTCACCGTCTCCCGGCCTTGAAAGTAAACATCCGGATTCTGTGCCGTACCACTAATCATCGGCCTATCCGGCGATAATGCTCTGGCCTTATGCTGAGCGACAAGCTCGTCGTCAATCATCGCCCGCATATCATCGAACGATAACTGCTCCACCTTTTGAACCTCATGGCTGGTTCTAAAGCCGTCAAAGAAATGCAGGAAAGGCACTCGCGAAGCCAGCGTTGCCTGCTGGGCAATAAGCGCAAAATCCATAACCTCCTGGACATTACATGAAGCAATCATAGCAAAGCCGGTCTCTCGACAAGTCATCACGTCCGAGTGGTCGCCAAATATGGAAAGTGCCTGACAGGCTAACGAACGAGCTGAAATGTGAAACACCGTCGGGGTAAGCTCTCCGGCAATCTTGTACATGCTGGGAATCATTAGCAAAAGCCCTTGTGAAGCGGTAAAAGTCGTAGTCAGTGCTCCCGTCGCAAGTGCACCATGCACAGCCGCCACCGCCCCAGCTTCCGACTGCATTTCTGTGACTGAAGGAATCGTTCCCCAGATATTCTTCTGGCCTTTGGCCGTCTTAGCATCGGCGATTTCGCCCATAGGCGAGCTGGGCGTAATCGGATATATGGCAATAACTTCGTTCGTAGCGTGGGCCACGTAGGCCGCTGCTTCGTTGCCATCAATTGTAACCATTTTGCGCATTTTTGACTTCTCCAATCTTAAAATAAGACCACAACTATAAGTAATTTAGTTTAGAAG
>JBHIDV010000317.1:0-3700 GCA_046760285.1 Sedimentisphaerales bacterium | reverse complement strand
AATGGCAAATCGGCAGGCGATACGCGATTAGCGATAAGCGACATGCGACAAGCGACGAAATGGTTGGTAGTAGCATCAATCCTGCCAATAGGGCTTCTGGTGGCTGTGAAATTAGGCTCATTGATTCTCGGCAGAAGTTTCGCCATAATAGATGTAATCGTCTCTACTGTAGGAATTGTCACTGTGGTGGGTGCAATTTTTCTCATTGCAGTGATCGGCCAAAGGTAACGATCAGTGTATGGCATTTAGCATTTAGGTTACTGTACGCTATGCGCTTGGTTTTACTCAGGTCCGTATGACCTGTACGGCAAATCGGTCGGATAGTCACGGATTACTTCATCAT
Source organism: Sedimentisphaerales bacterium (assembly GCA_046760285.1). Taxonomy (GTDB): domain Bacteria; phylum Planctomycetota; class Phycisphaerae; order Sedimentisphaerales; family Anaerobacaceae; genus JBHIDV01. The sequence goes on along the minus strand of JBHIDV010000317.1, from coordinate 3,357 downwards.
AATCATCGAACCAGTATGCATGCCGATTGCATCTGAAAGCCAGAAAACGTCCGCTATCTGCGTCATCCGCTGCTCGATGATACTTAAAGTAGATTTGCCGTTGTGTTTTGCCCACAATTTCTATTTTGCCGCTGGAGTGTGACATTACAAACCTAACGCGTTTTGCTAGGCCGGATACTAAGGCTTTAGCCCGCTCTACTATTTGATAACCTTCCTCAATAGGCACCGTATAAGGCCTGTTGCCCAGAGCTGGCCGACACTGGAAGATATAATATGGTACTACACCAACAAAGGATAGCTTCGCCAGCAACTCCGCCAGAACTTCAGGTCTGTCATTAACACCTCGTATAAGCGGGGCCTGATTGGCCAGGATCGCGCCAGCTCCCTGTAGCAAACCTACCGCTTTGACCGACAACTCCGTCAATTCTCGTGGATGGATAAAATGGGTAATCAAATATATTCTCTTTTGGTTGGTGCTGTATTTGCCTATCACCTGTAACAAATCCGGCTGGGAACCCTGTTCGATGATTCGATGTGGATTGAACGCGGGTATCTTTGTCCCGATACGGATTATCTGCACATGTTCAATTTCCCTTAGCTGTCGGATAATGTTCTCAAGGATTGATGGTTTAAGAACCAATGGGTCGCCTCCCGTTAGCAGGACGTTGGTTATCTCATGGTGCTGCTTTATATATTGCAGAGCGGCGGGCAGGTCTTTCAAGTATTCTTGTTGAGGTTTTATAAAGACTCGCTTGCGAAAACAGTACCGGCATATACCATCACAAACATTGCTGACCAAGAGAAGTGCCGTGGAATTGTATTTGTGCTCCAGCCCCGGAATAACCGTATAGGCCTTCTCATCCGAAGGGTCGAGTCGGCCCCACTGCTTAAGCTCTTGAAGCTGAGGGATTACAATTCTGCGTATGGGGTCGTCAGGGTCGCTCCAGTCAATCAGTGACAGATAGTAATCACTGCAGCGAAAAGCAAACCTCTCGGTGACTTTCTTCAACTGAGCTTTCTCTTTTTCGCTTAATTGCTCTAACTGCTCTATTTGGGTTAGGTATTTGCGGGGACTCCGCTTCGCAGGAACCTTAGCACCTGTTTTAATTTCCATAAAATCCACTTCTTCAATCCCGCCTGCAGCAGATTGCATTCTATTTGCCCTTTGTTCTGGTATATTCTGTTTTTGAGTATTTTCCCTCATAGATGCCTTTTCGTCCTAATACGTGGCCAATTGTTGCTATCGCTATTTTTATATCGGTCAAAAACGAAGCAGATTCTACATACTTAACGTCGAGTTCTAATTTTTCTTCGCGGGTAAGCTGCCCCCTTCCTGAGATTTGTGCAAGTCCGGTAAGGCCAGGCTTTACCAGCAGCCGTTTTTTCTGCCGCTGGTCCCATTCAGCCATCTGGGAGACATAGAGAGGCCGAGGTCCTATAATACTCATATCCCCTTTTAATACGTTAAATAATTGCGGAAGTTCATCCAGTGAGTATTCCCGTAGGAATTTACCTATTTTTGTCAGTCTCGGGTCATCGCTGGATTTAGGGCTTGGCCCAAACGGGTCAACATTGAGCTTCATCGTTCGGAACTTATAAAAGACAAAAGGCTGGCCGTTTTTACCTGCTCGAACTTGTTTAAATATTGCCGGGTCTTTGCTGGTAAGCTTGATAGCTACAAATATAATGGCAAAAACCGGCAGTAATATTACTACCAGCACCAGTGACACAAAAATATCAATAATGCGTTTCATCCTGAGAAAATTTTCGATTTGCGATTGTCGATTGCCAATTGAAAATCGAAAATTTAATAGTGCAGATTCAGATATTCGTTAGACGGTAGCGTTGCTGCCGCTGATAATCGGCAACCTGGCTTTCGTACTCACGACAGGTTAGCGAGAAAAAATGCAGGTATTGTTCTTGGTTTCTAAAAAATAGCAGTCTGCCCTTCAGTGCTTCAAAGCGATATACAGGTTCAGCATTGTTTAATATCCCAGTGTCGCACTTCACGCCGGGAGCTACTGCTTCGGCGCACCTAGATACTTTTTCATAGAGTTCCAACGTAGGCTTGCCTTCGATAAACAAAGCTAAATCAATGTCACCAGCTTGTTTTACCTGACCGTCTTTTGCAGAGCCGTGCAACAAAGCGAAGCAAATCTCTGGACACTGCTGCTTGAGCAAATCAGCTAATTTATGTACATCAAATTTCATGCCTGGTCAATCTCGTCCCGGAATTGTCTGAAAGCATCAAGTTGGTTCTTAGCTATATTGAAAACTATTGTGGGGTTGATTTCTTCATATTGGTGGATTATAAGATTCCGGAATCGTACCATATCCGTGTAAGGCTTTGAAGTCTTTATCACCTGCAATTCAACCAGTTTTTCTATTGCTTCTGCCGCAGTTGCCACAGGGCCAGCATTTTTCTGTGCGATGATACGCTCGGCGATATCAATAACTACTTCCACCATAACTTGCAAAACTCGTTCAGTCATTCGCTGCAGTGTCCAGTCGTTCTTAAACGTCTCTATATCCACATCTTTGAGCTCACCTTGCAATTGGAGCAAATATTTATCCAGAAGTGCAAATTTTCGATGGACCACTGCATTATATTTCATAGGTTAACCTTGACTCAACTTATTATTTTTGGCTCCCCACAGTATTACTTGCAACGTGGTGATTGTCAATTTTTTACTCCACTTGGGTAAATTGGGTTATAAACTCTACGGTTCTTTTAGCTGTTTTTTCATTAGCGCGAGGATGCAAAGGCAGATTCACCACTTCATTGCTGGCCTTTTCAGCCTCCGGGCACATGCCTACTTCGTAATCGTATGCTGCCAACGGCGTTTCAATAGGGTGCAGCGGGCATTCAAACCAACTTCCCAGCTCGATGCCTGCTTTGGCGGCCTCTGCCAGGGCTTTATCTTTCTGCGTAATTCTCACCGGATAACGTACCATAATCGGCTGCATTTTTGAAGCGTCATATTGACGAGCCGACCAGCCCTTTTCTTCAAGAAGCTGGTCATAAAGCTGTGACATTTCTCTGCGGTGGGCGATGTTTCGTTCAATTTTTTTAAGTTGTCTTAGACCTGAGCGGGCCTGCACGCAACTAATCGCCTTAAAGAAATCACAAGCCATTGCTGGCTCAAATTCAGATATGCTCGATGAACCAACAACAACACCTTTTTTCGTAAAATATCTAAAAACACTTTGTGCAAATGCAGTTGTCTTAGGATAAACAAATAATCTGTACACAACCAACTGTGCCCAGAGCATAATGACTTCTTTTCGCAGGGGCTGACACATTTCATCGGCACATAGCGATGCAATTTTCTCAGCCAGCTCAGTGTCACTTGTTAT
>JBHIDV010000316.1:0-3710 GCA_046760285.1 Sedimentisphaerales bacterium | reverse complement strand
AGGCTCGTGACAGCCTATTGAGTGTGGGGGGACACGTTCTGGGGGCGATTGTAAATCACGTTTCACCAAAGCGCGGCCGCTACGGCTACTACGGCTATGGATATTATGGCGGCTATGGGCGTTATGGCCATTATGGCTACTACGGCGAAAGAGAAAAGAAGAAAGAAGAGGTGGTGTAAAATATCTATGTCTTTAACTGCAGCGATGGACGACATAGGAAATAGGTTCGTAGACATCCACTGTCACTGTTTGCCTGGTATTGATGATGGCCCAGCCACAAAAGCAGAGGCACTTGCCTTATGCCGGGCCCTGGTCGATGATGGCGTAACTACGGCAATTGCAACTCCTCATCAATTGGGCCGATTCAGCGGCTGCAACGAAGCGGCAAAGATTAGAGAGCAAGTATCTGTTTTTAATGAAGAACTGAAAAATAGCGGTATTGCTCTTACCGTAATGCCTGGCGCTGATGTTCGGGTAGATGAGAGGATATGTGAATTACTTGAAGCAGATAAAATTCTCACTCTGGCCGATGGTGGCAAATATATTCTGCTCGAACTTCCTCACGACGTTTTCATAGACGTCGAGCCGCTACTTGCCGATTTGGCCTGTTTAGGCATTCAGGCTGTTATATCACATCCCGAACGACATCCTCTACTTATAAAGCAACGTGGGATATTACTCAAATGGCAAAAGCTGTCAGCTCACTTGCAGGTGACCTCTGCCAGCCTGGTGGGGCGGTTCGGCCTTGCAGCTCAGAAGGCTGCTTGGAATTTTTTAACATCAGGGTGGGCTCGCTTGGTAGCGAGTGATTCACATGACTTAGAAACTCGTCAGCCCTGTATGAGGGCTGCTTACGAGAGTATCAATAGTAAACTTGGTGAGAATATCGCGCATCTGGTTTGTATCGAAAATCCGTTAAGGCTGATAAAGGGACAGGATATAGCCCTACCGGTAGACTTAGCAGATGTCACACTGTCTATGAGTAGCAGGGATGGTCTCAATGCAACAATACAGAGTAGCTCCTGACAAAAGGGATGCTAAAGCGAGAAAAGGGACCCAACTTTGCGATATATCCCAAACCCGTCCCCTCGGCCTTGCTCGGGGCGGGCCTGAGCTGGGCCGAAGGAAGGGCAGCTCATTCGATATCATAATAGAGTCTCTACTTATAGGGCTTTTGGCCTTTATGCCTCTTGCTTTCGGCGTAGTGCACGCCTGGAGTGAAGAAGTGGTCATTGTTCTATCGGGCGCTATTGCCATCTGTTTTGTCCTGAAGCTTTTATGCTATCGCGATCAAGACATAATCTGGACCTGGGCCTATGTGCCATTGGCAGTTTTTTTGCTTATTCCAATCTTCCAGCTTATCTCACTGCCGAGGTCTGCGGTTGAAATCATCTCACCATATACAGCAGCTTTAAGAGCAGAACTGTTAGGAGACCTTTCCAATTCGCAAACCCTGTTGCAGTCGATGACACTTAGTTTCTATCCATACGCTACCAGGCATGACCTTCGGCTGGTACTGGCGGTGGCAGCAGTGTTTGTTGTGGTTTTGAATGTTTACCGACGGCCGAGCCAGATAAAGCGCCTGCTTATGGCTATAACGTTGATTGGCGGCACTGTAGCATTAATTACCCTGGGACAGAACCTTTTTGGAAACGGCAAGATTTACTGGTTTGTTCCTACCCGTTACGGCGGTGGCCTTTCAGGCCCATTCGTTAACCATAATAACTACGGCCAGTTTATGAACCTATCGGTTGGGGCAGCCTTAGCTGTGCTTTTAGTAAAAGTGCACGAGGCTTTTGCCGGAAAGAAAATAACACCGACTATTATCTCTGACTATTTTAGCTCGCATTCGACAAAATCATTGTGGCTGCTCATAGCAGCGGTCGGTCTTTGTATAGCCACGGTTTTTGTCTCACTAACTCGCGGCGGTATGGTCAGCTTTCTTATCGCCATGACCTTTATTGTATTAGTCCTTGCCTGGCAAAAGTCTCTGAAGGGCCGGGGCTGGATAATGGCTATTATAGCCCTTATGGCATTTATCTTCGTCCTGTACGTAAGTTTCGACGCGGTTTACGAGAGATTAGCCAGTTTGCGAAACTTCCACGAAGCACAAGGTAGCCGACTACAGATACTCAGTGATATATTTATCGCCTTTCGTAGGTTCCCAATGTTGGGAACCGGACTTGGAACACATCTGGTCGTTTATCCGATGTTCGATCGCTCCACGGAGACCGCATTAGCAGCATACGCAGAAAACGAATATGCCCAGGCGCTGGAGGAGACAGGGCTAATAGGTTTGGCCATCTTGATAATCTTCGGCATCATCATCTGGGTAAACTTTGGCAGATGTATTAGAAGCAGCAGGCCTGCTATTTGTTCTGCGTCGTATGGTCTTGGCTTCGGCCTTTTGGCTATACTTATCCATAGTTTAAGTGACTTCGGCCAGCATCTTCCAGCAAATGCAATTCTTTCTGCGATATTCTGTGCGCTTTTAGTGAGCTTAGCTCGCCTGGGTCATCATAAAAACCGTAAAATTAAAATTACCACAGTCAGCAGAAAAGCTATTTGCTCAATTACTTTTGTCGGAATATGCAGCCTCTGGATAGGCAATGTCATTGCTGCTGATAAGGCCCGTGTTGCCGAGGCTCACTGGCAAGAGGCACGTAATATAGAAGACTTTATACGCAAAAATGGGCAAGCAACAGAAGCTGAATATGCGGATTTAATTTCTCACGCCTCCATAGCAGCAGATTATGAGCCGGACAATATAAAATACCGGCACTGGCTCAATGTCTACCGCTGGCGCTGCCTAAGCCAGACAATAGATATCAGTACAGGAGACATTACTATCGCTGATGATTTAATGCCGACTGTTTCTGATATTGTGGAGGGGTTTCATAAAGCACGCACAATTTGCCCGACATACGGGCCAACCTATAGCTTAGTGGGCCAGATTGAAAAGTTTATTCTCCATAAAGACGTCGGAGCAGAAAGAATAAGAAAAGGTTTTCGTCTTGCTCCCTGCCATCGGACAGCCTGCTTCGTAGCCGGATATCTTGATGTTCTTCAAGGACGATATGAGGAGGCGATTAAAAAGCTCAGCAGAGCCGTCCAGCTTGATGGCCGGCTTTTTGATGATGTTGTAAATATATACATCAATCAGCTTAGCCGTCCTCATTTAGCCATCTCGGCTGCCGGGGATGATATAGGCCGTCTTCAATATGTGACCAATGTTCTTGAAGATATGAATTATATCGACCTGGCGGAGCAAAGCAGACAAAGGGTCAAAGAATTGCTTATCGCCAGGTCTTTACAGGATGATGCTCCGGCCTGGGTGTTTGTGTCGCTGGCGGATATTTATAAGAAGCAGCAGGATAATGAGGCAGCGATAGAATGCTTACGTCGTGCTTTGGCGTTGGACTATGGCCAGGTTGGCTGGCGATTGAAGCTGGCCAGACTACTTATGGAGATGGGCAAGGCTGGGCAAGCAATGCGTCAGGCCAGGATATGTCTGCAGTTGCGACCGCAATCTAAAGCCGCCCAGATGCTCGTTGCGGACCTTTCGGTGCATCCAGCGGTTTTCGATGCAGAAAAGAAAGTACCTTAGCCTTTTACGAGAAAACTGATTGGTTTTATTTTTCTTGTTCCTCGCCGCAAGGGCGGCAGGCCTGCTGTGAACGTAGCCGACAGGGACGGAGTTTGCGCTAAGC
>JBHIDV010000315.1:0-3723 GCA_046760285.1 Sedimentisphaerales bacterium | reverse complement strand
TCGATAGCTGCCATAATCTGTTTGTGTTCGAGCCGTTTCTTAAAATAGTAAATCAAGCTAATAACAATTAGGGGAGCTATTAAACTCGCGAATACTATAAATACTATGACTGCTTCTTGCATTTTTAATCCTTTCGATTATAAGTCAATGTTAGAGGACTTTTTCTGCTATTTTATTTTTATTGAGCCGTTGTGGGTTTCGAGGTGCAGTTTGCCTTGGCCTGTGGCGATTGTGCCAGTGAGTTTCTTTTTGCTGACCTTTCCAATTACCGTTATGGGCAGATCTGTTTTTATGGAGCCGTTGTGGGTCGAGGCTTCAACCGCAGCGGAGAAGTTCGGCGGGGCGGTGAAGTCTATGCCACCATTGTGGGTGACTGCTGACACATTGCAAACAGACTGCGCAGCTTCAGAGTAATATACTTTTACGTTGCCGTTGCGTGTTCTGAGCTGTGCATCGCCTGAAATTTCTGTACACATAATGGAGCCATTGTGCGTTCGGAGCTTGATGCTGCCGGAAACATGCGTGACGCTAACCCTACCGTTGTGTGTTGTAGCGTCAAGCTCACCAGTAATATTCGCAATCTTAACAGCTCCGTTATGCGTGGTAAGCTCCAGATTGATTTGATTTGGGACCTTTACATTTAGATTGACGCTAACAGATCGGTTTCGCAGAAAAGTAGGCTTGTCGATCTTGACGGTGAGCTTATTCGCCGATGGTTTAAGTGTTACTTTCGTTTGTTCAGCCAATTCTTTGGCGTCTTCTTCCGTCACGGCGCGGGCAATAATCGTGGCGGTAAGATTGCAGTCAGTAACTTCCATGCCTTCGATAGTAATTGAGCCGTTGTGGGTCTGGGCTGTGAAGGTCGAGCCGGGCTGCAAAGGCGCTGATAAATAAACCGTTCTTTCGTATTTTGCCTACATAGCCCAACCACCTATGGTGATACAACCCTCCGTCATAGCAGTCAGCAAGCACAGCAGGAAACAGAGCGACACTTTTGTGAATAAACTTATTCTCATTTCTTGCCCTTTCTACTTATACTTTTTATTTGATTCTTATTAAACCATCCTTGGTTTTCAAATAGACTTTGCCGACACAACAAAGCTGGCCTGGGCGTACAGCGGCTACAAGTTTCCTCTTTCTTGCCTTTGGAAACACCATAAGAGGCAGGTCTGTTCTTATTGAGCCGTTATGTGTCCACGCTGGTCTTAAATAACAGTTCTTTTTCATTTTTTACATCTCCCTTGATTTTGTCATTCCCTTCTTGCTGCTGGGATTTTTGTCTTTTGTCAGTATGTCGCAAGTTTTGTACAATAGGTTTCAAAAATTTTTTGAAACTTTCTACGTTTAGTCTGCGACTAACGAGGGAAGGGAGGTTTTTTGGCGAAGAAAATATGGCAACAGCAAAGACAGAACTGGTTACAATTGCTTCGAAGCGGGGATGAGCGTGCTTTTGCCGAGTTCATTGACAAATATAAACAGACGGTGTTTTTGTGCTGTCGGAGTCTGGGTTTAAGGCAAGACGAAGCTGAGGATGTGGCCAGCGAGACGTTCTTGGCGGCCTACCAGCAACTAAGACGGTATAGCGGACAAGCCCAGTTAAGCACCTGGCTATGGGCCATAGCGTACCGCCAGGCAGTAACATACCTCAGGAAGAATCGAAGAAAGTGGCAGCTCTTAGCTGAGCCAAGCGAACAAGTTACCGACAGTAAACAAGGGCCCATGTCGGCAGCACAGAGCAGTGAAGAGGCAGATATTGTCTGGACAGTGGTCGAGCGATTGCCGAAACTCTGGGCGATGGCAATTATATTGCGCTATCGGCAAGAAAAGAGTATTGCTGATATTGCCAAGATAATGCGGGTGAGGGAAAATACAGCTAAGACATATTTGTTTAGAGGCCGTGAGAGGTTGAAAAAGATGTTAGCTGCAACTTTTGGAGCAGATATTGATGCCGACAGATAAATTAAGTGAAGATAAATTTGATGAAATGTTAGGACAAGCTTTGAAGGGACATTCGGTGGCGGTGCCGGCTGACTTTACTAACAGGATGTTAAGGCAACTTAGAGAAGCCCAGGAGCAGAAGATTTTGGCCCGTATCGTTTTGCAGGAAAGGCTTGCCCTGGCGGGGTGTATTATATTTGGTAGTGTCGCCATTATTGCAGCGACTGTCTTTCCAGACATCGCGACAGTAGTCTTTCGAAGCATTGTCGTAAGTGTGACACAACAGCAGAAGGTTTTGGTCGACAGAATCCCGCAAGCTATAAAAGCTTTCCGCGGCGATTGGCAATTCTATACGATCCTTGGGGCAGTATCCGGATTTGCTGTTTACAGCCTGGTGGAATTATTCATAGGCGATAGGGTAACAATAACATAAACAGCAGAGACGGGCTGAACAGTAACACGCAGTTTGTATTTAGACACCGATTAACACGGATTAAAAAAATAAATATAAAAACATCTGCGTAAATCTGTGTAAATCCGTGTCAAACTTGAAAGTATAGGAAAGATTTTACATAACCTTGAGAATTTAAGAAATTGGTCAAGTTCTTCTTGACGAAAAGGTGGCCTATCTGGTATAAATAATGTTTGTGATTTGGGTTTTCTGAACAGTAGCGAAGGCTTTCTGTTGCAGAATCAAGATATTTCCATTTAGATTTTTGAAGGAAGGAGGTAAAGTCAAATCCTAAAAAGTTTGCAAGAATTCAGAAGCCAGCAGTCAGAATTAAAGATTGTTCTGCTTCTGTATTCTGTCTTTTGTTTTTGTGTGGCCAAAGCACAAAATCTATTATTTTACCTTTTTTGGAAGGAGGAACATTATGTATGTAAAATCATTATTTCTAACTTCTTTTGTCTTAGTACTGGGCTCGGTCAGTTACACCTGGGCTGTCCCCAATCTCGTGGCGCACTACGAGTTTGAGGGCGTTGCCGACTACAACGACAGTGTCGGCGGCGGCTTGGCAGGCGAGCCAAAAGGTAACGCACAAGTAATCTGGGATGACGACAGAGGGTCATACGTGCTGAGCTTAGATGGCGACGGCGACTATGTGTACTTCGGAACGGAATGGAATTACATCGTTGAGACGGCGATGACGGTCGCGGCCTGGATTAAGCCGAACTCACTGGCCAAATGGGAAGCCATCGCGAGTCGCGGGTATGCCTGGCGCCTGAAGGGCTGGGAAGACGGCAAGGTTGCGTTTCAAGTCATGAACACGAACCCAACTAGAGTTGTTGGAACCAAAGATGTCAACGATGGTGCGTGGCATCATGTAGCCGCTACGTACGATGGTACAGAGTACAACCTATATGTTGACGGCAGACTGGACGCCTCGGTGTCTGCTACGGGAGCCATAAAGCCTGGGACCGCTTATTACGGATGCATCGGTGCATTTTACAAGAAGGCCCATGGGGCCCCCAGATGGTTTTTCGACGGTTTGATTGATGATGTCCGTATCTACGACAGGGTTTTGTCTGAGGCCGAGATTCGCGAGATTGGCTATGTTGCAGAACCAAGGGCGTCTGAACCCAGTCCCGCTGATGGACAAACGGATGTGCCGCGGGACGTGGTCCTCGGCTGGACGCCGGGAGATTATGCGCCGCCAGTCAACGGGCACACAGTGTATTTCAGTGATAGCTTTGACGATGTCAAGGCCGGCATCGGCGGTATTACCCAGTCTGCCAACAGCTATGCTCCGGCCCAACACCTTGATTTCGGTAAGACTTACTACT
>JBHIDV010000314.1:0-3742 GCA_046760285.1 Sedimentisphaerales bacterium | reverse complement strand
GAGCACACCAGATTGAGCGCGAGCTTGAAGGGCTGCGAGACGACCAAGACGAAGAGGCCCGGCAGCTTCAGGCAGAGCTGCGCGAGATACGTATGCAGCTGCGTGACATCGAGCGCAAGTTGCGCGGTCCTGAGCGACAGCGCCCGCCCCAGCCAGAATGGCAACGTAGGATGGGGCCGCCTTGGCTGACCGAACCCGGGCGTGAGCGTTGGCCCGAGCGAGGCCAGCAAGGGCAACTGCTTAGAAGACTATTAGAGCGCATCGAGCAGATGGAAAGAGAAATCAGAGGACTGCATGAGGAAATCGTGCGATTGAAAAGGCAATTGCAAGACAAAGGTCGGCTTCCGAGAGAGCGTGGTAGGCAAATCCGAGAACGAGGGCCAGACCGCGAACGGGCAGAGGCTGAATTGCGAAGAGGATGGCGGCAGCGAGAGCAAGCCAGAGAACGAGAAGAACGTGAACCGCGAAGAGAACGCGGCGAGGGACAGAGAGCCAGGGAGCGTGAGTAAGCTGGCTTTTTTCGCCGGGTAAGAGTCCGCTGTCGTTGACGAAGCAGAAAGGACATAACGAGGTCGTTGAACTATTGCGCAAGCCCCGTTAGAAATCTGCCTTTTTTCTAACGGGGCAAGCGCAGGGCAAGGCAGTAATCGGTTCAAATCGCGCTTTTGGCCGGAAAGCTCCTATTTTATGGGCCAAAAATCTCTTAAGGAACCGCCATTCGGCCAAAAGTGATAATCCCACCAACTTTTTCCTTGATTTATAGCGTAAAAAAATGTATAATGTTATCATAATTGGGGGTGGAGAAAATCATTATCGTCACGGAGGAGAATATCATCAATACTAACAATTTTTGGAGGAATTAAAAATGAAGACCGTAATTTTAACTCTCGCTTGCCTATTATTGGCTACGGCTTGCCAGGCGGCAGAAAAACAGCTTACACCAGAGCAACAGATTAAGCAGCGACTGAGAATCCAAAAAGAGCGACTAAAAGATATAGAAGAACTGGCTGTGAGTGAACGACAGGCGATAGAACAATGGTACGCACGTCACCTTGCCGAGTTACGGCAATTAGCAGAACGCCAGGCCAGAAGGCTTAGATTGTCCGAGAGGGCGCTTTGGGCCGAGTTCATAAAGATGAGTAATCAAATCCCATTTGCAGACAGTTACTTCTCCAGTACCGCTCGAACCTACTGGTGGGACAAGAAGGGCTTGGAGCTGCGTCCTATTTTAGAAGACAGTTACTTTTTAACTGCAGCAGCAGAGCTTCTAATGGACAGCAATTTCTGCAAACTGCTTAGCGATATAGCGGATGGCAGCGCTTATAACCCTCAGAGCTTTTTAATTCGCAGCGAAGCACGCAAACTGCTGCCCTTGGCGAAAGAATTTGAATCAGAATTGATGCGTCTTGAAAGTAGAAGGAACGATAGATTGGCTGGGTTAGAGCGGTGGGAAAAGGGCCTCCAGAGACATGTATATAAGGTAATGCGCCAAATAAAGGCCCTGCCCGAAACGCCAGAACTGGGAGTGGTAAGTGCGATTAGCTACGATGAGAAAGGTTCGCTGTGTATGATTGATGGAGTTGATAAGGTCCTTCAGCCGGGAGATACGATACAAAATGTGACGGTCGTCAGGATACATCAAGACAGAGTCGAATTTGCCAAAGCCGGCCAAAAGTGGGTGCAGAAAATAGACGAACCTGCTAATCCTGCCTGGAGGTAAGCTAATTAGTAGCTGTTGCGGAAAGCTGTTTTCGCTATGTCAGTCCTGCGAAAGCAGGAGTCTATAGACTAAAAAGCTGAATTCCCGCTTTCGCGGGAATGACAAATGTTGTTTCCGCAACAGGAACTAATTAGAATTCAGCTACTATAACAAAGCGTATATTTACCTCTTAATTATAACCTTGTGCAACCCTACTCCTTCGGGAATGTTGATGGCCTGACTCCTTGTTAGTGTGATATCCTTGGACTTGCCATCAATGGTCATAGTGACATTTTTGCCGAGTTTTTTGCGGTAGTGGTCGGAAAGCTCGAGCGTCCAGGTAGATTTGTGGTTGGAGAAATGCCGGCAATAATGGCTATCGTAATCAAATAGTATAGCCAGACCATCTGCCGCTTGAACGTCATTACGACTGTGAACATAGGCACAGACTTCGTTATAGCCCATCCATTTTTTGTCTTTTCTGGATTCGATCCACTCGCGGCTGCTCAGGTCGATTCGCCGCTCTCCCACGACCTTTGCCGACCGCAGCGCCGATATGGCCTGGCCCTGCAGGCAGCTATACGGTCTGGTGACCTCCGAGTCGGTCTTCTCGACGAGGTCCAAATCATGACAAACGAACTGTTCCGGCCACATCTGGTGGATACTGAACTCAATCACATAATCGGTGCCGATGTAGTGCCAACGACCGAGGCCGTAACCGGCGATGGCGGCCAGACGCCCGTTGTCGTGATAGAGATTGCTGCCGGGACGGATGGTCACCGCCAACGGCGTTACGCCGAACTGTCGCTCGATAGCGTCACGGCCAACCTTGTAGATGAACAGCATATCATTAGAGGGAACGGGCGAGTCGCGGCGGGAATCGTAGGTCTCCTGGTACCAGTCCGGGTGTGCTCTCTGGCCATCGATAGGTGCATCCCACCACGGGCCGGGCGGCGAATCGAGGTCCCAATTCACGTGGGTCCACGCCCGGTGGGCGTGGATCTCGAACACACCTCGCCGAACGCCCTCGTCAAGTCCTCCCTTGGTGGAAGCGTAGTCCTGCACATTGCCAAACGGATCGACAAACTTCTCTCTTTTCCAGGGACTTTCAACCATGCGGGTCACCGGATTGGCATAGCCCGGAGTGACGTTCTGCACCATCACGAAACCGTACTCTTCGAGCGGCTCGATTAGGTACTTGATGATGGTCTCCTTGCTCGGCGTGGGGTAATGCCATCTCAAGCTATAGGCGTGCTCTGAGGCGCCCATATCGTCCATGACGAAGATAAAGGCATTCTCGAAATTGTCGTTGAACAGGCCGAAGCCCAGACAATAAACAAGGGCGTTTCTGAAAATCTTTCTCATAACAGGGTGCTTGCGGAACCAATCGTGGCCACCGCCAATCCAGACTGTTTTGCTGTCGTCATTGACATCGGTTACAACCAACTGCGGATGCCCTGCGAGCGTTCCCAGTACCTGCGCCGAGCTCTTGACTTTGCAGCGGATTAGCCGGATTTCAGATTTGCCGTTGCCGGTTAGAATAGTTCCGGCTAAACCAGCGGTGATGAAATGTTCTTTAGAAATCGCAAAGGCCTGTTTTTTATTCTTGGCAGTGGTGGTTACGACATCTTTATAATCGACACCGAGCAGTTTGGCGACATCGGGGGTCTTTATATAGTCGAACAAGGCAACCAAGCTCATTCCGTAGTCCTGGACGGCACGGCGTAGGGTTTTGTAGTTGGCGGAATAGCCTTGGAGCTTATCGGGGTCAGCCATCCATATCGCGCAGGCATAATTGGGCTGTGCGATTCCATTTAGGAATCTATTTATCTGGAGGCGCTGCTGGTCCAGACGCAGGATGTCAAAGGGGATGTCCCAGATTTTGAGCATGGTAACGACATCGCGGAAGTCACCGCCGGAGACTCGTGTGCTATCTATATTGTAACTTCCCGGGTCGTCCCATTGGTCGCCGATTATAATTAGGACCCGGTAAGGCTTTGCGCTGGCGCTCGGCAGCGGTCCCAAGCAGGCCAAAAACAGGAT
>JBHIDV010000313.1:0-3746 GCA_046760285.1 Sedimentisphaerales bacterium | reverse complement strand
TATTTTTCCTGGACGTGAAAGAGCGTACGGCCAAATGGTTGAACGTCCAGGGTGATTCTCTGTTACATTTTCCAATGGTAAAGACTCAGACAAATTTAACTATACAGAAGGTCCTGGCCCTGGGTGGGCCCATTTCTCAATCTCTTACTAACTTCGAGGTACGTCCTCAGCAAATAAAAATGGCCCACGCGGTGCAACAGGCGTTTGCGAAAGGTCGGCACTTAGCTATCGAGGCCGGAACAGGTGTCGGCAAGAGCTTTGCTTACCTTATCCCCGTCTCAGATTTGGTTTCCAATGGTGTGGGCAGGACGCTAATTAGCACCTTTACCATTACGTTGCAGGAACAACTGGTCAATAAGGACATTCCCTTCTTGGATAGTTGTATGCCACAAAGATTCACTGCCGTTCTGGCAAAAGGCAGGGGTAATTACCTGTGTAAACGTAGACTTACTTTTGCTCTACAGAGGCAAAAACAGTTGTTTGATGAGTCAGGTTCGGAGCTTGAGAAAGTACGAGATTGGGCTAATCAAACAAAGGATGGCTCACTTAGCGACATCCCGTTCTTGCCGAAGAACCGCACATGGGATAGGGTCAAAAGTGAACATGGCAATTGTCGTGGGCGCAAGTGCCCCTATTTTGGCGACTGCTTTTATTGGCATGCCAGACGTCGCTTAGATAATGCCGATATTATTGTGGCCAACCATGCGCTGCTGTTTAGTGACCTTGTGCTTAAGGAACAAGGCGTATCTCTTTTGCCGGATTATAAGTTCGTGGTAATTGATGAAGCACACAACATAGAGCATGTAGCAGAGGACCATTTTGGAATAGATATCAGTAATCGTAGGATTAAATTCTTTCTTGATAGTCTTTATAATCCACGAACACATAGGGGATTGTTGGCTTATATAGATGCCAATAAGGCAGTTGATTTGGTCTGCAGGGTTAATAAAGAAGCTACACGCTTCTTTGAAAAAACTCGGGCCTGGTATGAGCAGACGAAGGATGAGACAAAAGGTAGATGTTACAAAAACTTCGTCGATGATACTATTTCTGGATATTTGAAAGATCTCAGATTAGAGTTAGCCAAACTCGCCAAGCGAACAGAAGATATCGACGAAAAGCTTGAGATTATGCGGTTTGTCGATATTTGTAAGGCACTGGTCCAAGATTTGGAAAGTTTTCTAACACAGGCCGATATAGATCATGTCTATTGGGTTGAGGCGGATCTCGATAGAACTGCTACTATTCGCTTAAAAAGCGCACCCGTTAACGTTGGGCCCGATGTAAAAAGATGTCTTTTTGATAAGTTTGAGTCAGTGATACTGACAAGTGCAACTTTAAGTACGGACATCTCAGGAAATAAAAGTGGTTTTGATTTTTTCGCCAGCCGAATTGGCTTAGATGATTTCGATGCTGTTCAGCTCGGCTCACCGTTTAACTATGCCAAGCAGGTTACACTATATATTGAGAAGGACCTGCCAGACCCCAATGACCCGGCCTTTATTCAGGCTGCAGCTAAGGTAATAAAAAAGTACGTCCTCAAAACCGCAGGCAGAGCATTTGTACTTTTCACCAGCTACTCAATGCTCGGTCAAATAGCTGCATCGCTTTCTTCATGGCTTAGCAACCAAGGCTTTTGTCTACTACAGCAGGGGTCTGATTTGGATAGGAGTTTGCTTCTAAAACAGTTTAAGGACGAAGGCAAACAGGTGCTATTCGGAACAGACAGTTTCTGGCAGGGAGTGGATGTGCCAGGGCAGGCCCTTTCCAACGTGATTATTGTTCGATTGCCTTTTGCCGTTCCAGATCAGCCATTGCTCGCGGGTCGGCTTGAACAGATAAGAGAACTGGGAGGCAGTCCTTTCAATGATTATCAGTTACCCTCAGCCATTATCAAGTTCAAGCAGGGCTTCGGGCGACTGATTCGCAACAAGACCGATACAGGCATTGTGGTTATCTTAGATAGCAGGATAATCAATAGAAGCTATGGCAGTAGATTTCTGGCAGCAATCCCCAAGTGCAAGGTTGATATCGTTTCAGCGGAGCAATAATATTTTATTGATATGCTCGGGTTCTTCTTGCAATACTGGTTTGTTATATGTAAAGTAATATGCAAGTTCTTGCTCTGTAAGGTAGTGGGGCGATTAGCTCAGTTGGATAGAGCGTCTGCTTTACACGCAGAAGGTCACAGGTTCAAGTCCTGTATCGCCCACTGGGCAATGCCCTACAATTAAATGTGCCATACTTTCAGTACTCTCTAAAACCTCTCATCCAGTCAGGCCAATCACTCGCTATACACCCACCTGCTTTTGTCCAGAAGCCATTTATGGGGAACTGTCGATGCCATTTAAGTGTCCACAGCTCTTTAAGCCCCACTTTTCTGACAGACCAATCCAAAAAAGCCATATTTATAAATCCATTGTGTCGGTCGATGCAGAAATGCTTCATTTCATGCCTGGCACCCAACCACTGACCATCATATTCAGGAGGAGCAATTCGGTTTGAGCGAGGATCTTCGCTCTGATAGAAGGGGCCGCCTCCTCTCCACATGGTATCAGCAAAAAGTGGTATTTTGTTTCCATTTTTAACATCGATGGTCTTCCAGTTCCATTTGGTTGGACGACTTTGAATAGACGTTTCTCCTGGGTAGGGGTCATAAACCCAGCAATTCAGCCCATAGCTGCATTCTTCACGTAGGTCACCTGGTCCACCTGTTCCCATGACGTAGGTATGAAACGGACCGCCCCAGTTTGGTTGGTTGGGTAGCCGTTTCTTGGCCGTCGGACATCTGAGTATATCCGACCTTGTCTCATATATAGGCCGCAGCGCGAATATCCATGACCCACGCCTCCACCTGTTGCCATGGCGACAGAAATGGCCATCATTTTCTTGGCAGTACATCGCCCAGATCTGAGACCATTGGTGCAGGTTCATCTTACACGCAGCTGCTCTTGCCTGTTTCTTGGCCCGGTTTAGGGCCGGCATCAATATCGCCATCAATAATGCGATAATAGCGATTACCACCAGCAGTTCTATTAGCGTAAACCCCGTTAGAAACTTTCTACCAACCCGATTGGAAATCTTTATTTCTAACAGAGTAAACCCCTTTTGTTTATTCATATATAGTGTTCCTCCGATTCTATATATCTCCTACCCATTTTATTCATTTAATACACAAAATCGGCTTTTTGTTCCCTCAATTTCTTAATATTTTCCGCCCTACCTTGTTAAAATATTATACTTCAAATCTGATTTTCTTGCAATATAAAGTTTCGTGGTCAGAATAAAAAATGCTTTCCTTACAGCGAGACAACGGGACGGACCAGCCCCTGTTAGAGTTTCTTAAGCTGCTTATAGCACTTACCAGTCATACGTCTTGTCTTCATAAGGCCGATACGATGTTCATGGGACATCCCAAAAATTTTGACTTTTATCTTTGACAAGTGCCCTCTCAATCTTATAATACTGGCAAATTTTAGAATTCATGGAGGAGCGGCCGGTAAATACACAGGCCAAGAATAATACAGGGATGTTCCTGTCTTGATCCGATCGGGCCTATTTGGCCAAAAACTATCACTCTCATTTTCCTCCTCCTCCAGAGAGCCCTTGCCTTTAACTCGCTTTCTTAACGTTAAAATGAGCAAGGGCTCTTCCTATTTTGCCTAAAATTGTGTTCAACCCCCAAAAACTTTCTTGACAGCGATAATAAAATAGGTAAATTAAGAAAGCGTGGCTATTTTGCCTGA
>JBHIDV010000312.1:0-3753 GCA_046760285.1 Sedimentisphaerales bacterium | reverse complement strand
ATCGATTATTACGATGATGATGGCCAGACCGTTATTCTGACCCACACCCCCACCGATGACGAATCAAGCATTACCAGGACACCAGGTTAATGGAGTGAATCAGGAGGTATGGAATGGGTAGTTTTTCAAACTATTGGGAAGACAAAATCTTAGACCACATTTTCGGCAAAGCAAGTTATACGCCTGCTACGATCTATGTGGGCCTGTCTACTGCCGACCCACTTGATGACGCTTCCGGACTTGCGGAACCAACCGGTAACGGCTACGCCAGAGTTCAGACAGCAGAGGCCGATTGGAATGCAGCTTCCAACGGCACCGTTGATAATGCCAACGATATTACCTTCCCCGAGGCCACCGGCAGTTGGGGCAGCATAACCCACTTTGCTCTGTTTGATGCCGCAACGGCAGGAAATATGCTGGCCTATGGGTCACTTTCCGTATCTAAAACTATCAACACCGCAGATACAGCCAAGTTTGCAGCGGGCGATTTAGTTATAACTTTAGATTAGGAGATACCGTTCATGGCAACGATAAAGAAGAATTGGCAAACAGAAGAAACAATAATCAATGCTGCCAGCGTGACTACGGGAACCTGGTCGAGTGATGTGGACCTTGAAACACTCGGTTGTGAAGGTGCACACATCACAGTCGACGCTGATTTTCCGGCCAGTCCCACGGACAATCTGGTCGTCGAGGTCAGAGCCTCTCTCGATGGAACGAATTATGATGATACCCCGCTGTATAAATTCGAGATAGCCAACGACACCGACCCCAATCAAGTCAGTTTCGTCGTCAGGGACGTAGCACATTTTAAGTTATACCTCTACCGCTCTGGTAGCACAGACACTATAACCGTGACTGCCAAGTGTCAAAGGTGGAATTATGCCTCTGCTTAAACCAATTCGAGCAATACAACTAAATAAGTCACATCCTCTTGCTCGTGGCTTGGTAGGTTGCTGGCTGTTTAACGAGGCCACGGGTGCCCAAGTGTTTGATACCAGCGGCTACCAAAATATAGGTGCTTTAAATGGTAACACGCGGTGGGCAAGCGGCAAACTCGGTAGCTGCTTAAAATTTGATGGTGATGGAGACTACGTCGATTGTAGCAACGACAATAGTCTCAAAATTACAGGACCGCTGACTATCTGCGGCTGGGTCAAACCTGATAACCTTACAGGAAGTAAAGCTATTGCTTCGCGTTACAGAACTACAGACAATCAAAGAGCTTATATGCTGACGGTTACCAATGATACCATCAAGTTTTGGATTGATCCCAATGGAGATTACATAAATATAAAAGTCGTGTTCAGCAACCGGACCATTGATACAAGTTGGCATCACGCTGTAGGGCGCTACGATGGAACCAATATGAATATATTTATTGATGGCGTAAAAGACTCTAATAACAACACGGTCTCTGGAATTTATGCCAGCGGTGCTAATAATCGTATCGGCGCCTATGATAGTGGTTACTTTTTCAATGGATTGATTGGACAGGTTCAAATTTATAATCGTGCCCTTTCTGATGCCGAAATAGCACATCTTTACCGAGAGCCATTCTCCATGTTTGGCCGAGCCATCGAACCTATCCTTTTATATCCAGCCGGCCAGCTTGTTCTACTTGCGGCAGCGTCAACGGCAACTGCTTCAACATCCGCAATATTAACGTTGAGTTGCGGCCGACAAGTAGAAAGGCAGTGGTTACGAGAAGCGCTTTTTGGTGGAATGACTGCCAACGCATTTAAGCTCGGCACAGTGCTGACCGGCGGATGGTTCTGGATGCGACGGTCCGGCTGCTCAGTGCTGTATCGTGGGCCCAGCATGCAACAGATAGATTTTGCCAGCATACTGGCTGTAGCTGAGCAAAATGCTATTTCAATCTCGCCGCCTAACTATTTCCCCCACCAAAGCAATTCAACCTATTTTTACGTTGTTCGTCGGTTCAATAACTGCGGCTATCAGGAACGCACCTTAGCGGCAGCGGTCAAGGTGGCAATAGATGCCGAGGGTAACCTGGTTGTGCCCAAGCCGAACAATATTTTTGCCTGGCGCCTCGACCAAGTAGATGGCAATAAAATTCAGCTTATCTGGTTCTATTGTCCCCTGGAACAAAAATCAAAGCCAGAATCTTTTAGGATTTATTACGATAGCGGGACAGGACAAATCGATTATCAAAACCCTATGGCCACGATTAATTACCAGGGCCGAAAGTTTTACAGCTTCCGAACCAGCTCACTGACCGCGGGTGAATATCTATTTGCAATAAGGGCCGAAGACGCCAACGGTATAGAAAATAATTCTTTAGCGCAATTAGCAGTCCAGATTAGCAATACACCGCCCGATACAATCGAAATTTTAAGCGCTCAAAGTACTTAGGGTTTCCAGGTTACAAGTAATGTCCAATAGAATCGACTTTTTCCAATCTGTTCAAACAAAGTTGGCTCTTCCTGGCGCCACGGTTTCTGTCTTGTTGGATGGAGCTGTATGTCCCGACCTGGTAGTGACAGAGATCGTGCGCAGCGGCTGGCCAGAGTTTAGCTGGGCCAGATTAACCTATAATCCTGCTGTACAGCAAAACGCCATCTTGATACCTGCAGAGCAGATTGAGACCAAATTTGCGATGGGAAAACCCATTTGCATTCGACAAACTTTTAATGGCATCCCGCCCGGCGTAGCAGCTTTTAGCTTACCTATCTTTGTTGGCCAAATTCAAGCCATTGACACAGACCTGGACTCTGACGGCGAAAAGATAGAAATTATAGCTAAAGACTTCAGCGCAACTCTTAAGCGCATAACCGTTTACGGCCAACGAGTGGCTAACCCGGATGGCTCTACCTTGTTTTTAGCTGGTCTTGAGACCGTGTTTAATCCCAATGGCCGGGCCAACGCTCATTGCAGCACTATAACTGTTAACGGCAAGAGTTATATTGCTTTTTGCGCTGAGCCGTTGCAAGGCAAATTCTTTAGCTGTGCCGAGGCCATTGACTATTTGCTCTGTGAATATTTGCCCGCAGGCTGTTTGCAGACGCCGAGCATCGAGCAGTTGCGGGCATTGACCGAGGACCAGACAGTTCGCGACCTTGATGTCACCGGATTGAATCTGCTCGAAGCACTTAAGCGGTGCTGTGACAGAGCGGGCCTTCGGTTCAAATTTGTTCCTCGGCTTAGCGAGGTCGGCCCCAGCCAAGCGATCGTGTTCTACCAGAACGGTACAGCAAGAGCAGTGCAGTTAAATTGCCAGCAAGTCGGCCAGCAGCTTAGCATCTCAAAGACCAACGTCACGAAACTATCCAGCAGCAAAGATTTCTGGCCTGTAACACACAAGTACATCGGGCAGGGAGATTTTAAGGTTTTTGAAGCAACCTTCGAGCTGGTAAAGGCCTGGGACCCTGCGGACCAAGACACTAATTATTATAAATTTTCGCCCTCGACCAACCCCGATTTCTACCAGGTAAAAGATGTGTATCGCAAATGGACTCTCAACGAGGCAGGTGACTATAGTGGGCCTCCATACAATCAGGGACAAGCATTTGACTTTTCCAGGATTTTCGGCAGCAGTAATTTCGCTTATCGCCGCAGGCGCTTTTGGCCGGCTCTTACCGCCGACAAGCAAGGACGTTCGCTGGGCTACTTTCTGCAGGTCTCATACGACGGCCAAAACTGGTGGCAGTATCTATACGCCTTCGATAATCTTCTCGACGAGTGCGGAATATGGCTCAGCTCAGAGCTGCTCGATATGAACACCTGGGTGGC
>JBHIDV010000311.1:0-3755 GCA_046760285.1 Sedimentisphaerales bacterium | reverse complement strand
ACGTTCTTTCTTTAAGAAAGCTGAACTTGATTTATGATTCGTTCCATTAGTTATTTAAAGGCCAATAAATACCAGAAATTCTGGCCGACGACCTTCAGGTATCCTCTGACATAAGAAGTTTTTACCTTGCCATAACAAATACCCAAGACAGGTTCCACACTCAACTTATGTCTTGATTGTTTGAGCACTTTTACCGCATTTTGAAAATCCAGTTCCTGTTTCCTTTGCTGCGAGCTATTACCCCAATTTGGCCCTGATTTTACTGATACCAAATAATGTGTTCCCTTGTTAACAAATTCCAGGTCTATTCCAGTGGCAGCAGATTTTCTGCCATTACATGTTTTGCTTGATATGAAAACAGCAAGTTCTTCGAGAAAATCCCCAAATAGTTTTTCTTCTGATGAGGAAAGAAAAGCATCTAAAATATTTCTGACTAAGTCGCCCGCAATAGTAATATTTTTAGCTTTAAATAAATATGGATTTTTCTTCTTCAACAGGCTTTTTAAGTTTATTGATTTTAAAGTGTTTAGTTTGCTTTGGTGAAATATCGAAATGTTTTTATTTACAAAGTCGCTAATCTCGTCGATGTTTAGCTTTTCCATTTAAAACTTCCCTGAACCAATACCTCTTTGAGCTTCGCTTTTGCCATATTGCAGTATTCTAAGTTACAATCAATGCCGATGTATGCACGCTCCAGCTGTTTTGCAGCTATAGCAGTGGTACCCGACCCCACAAAAGGATCCAATACGACATCGTGCTTCTCTGTAAACAGCTTTATAAACCAGGACGGTAGAGCCAAGGGAAAGGCGGCACTATGTTTCCTGTTAGCACATTCGGTTGCTAAATGCAGCACATTTGTAGGATACGCTTTGTCCCTACCAACCCAGTTTGAAATGTTCTTTCCAAATCCACTCTTTACTTTTGATTCATCTCTCCGTTTGTCAGTTTCGCTTAACTTTCTCAGTCGTGCTTTAGCCCAATCTCCGGTTGGGACCATTACCGCTTCTTGATACATGTTAAACTTCTTCTGTTTGTTGAATTGAAGACATCTTTCCCAGGCATCCCTAAATCTATTCGGCCATTTACCCGGGTAGCAGTTTTTCTTATGCCAAACGAATTCCTCTGTCCATAGCCATCCCTGCTCTCTCATTTTTAAAATAAGCTGAATAACATAGGTATGCCTTTCGCCGTTGATAGCTTTCTCCTTTATGTTCAGGACAAATGTTCCAGTTGGTTTGAGTATCCTTAAGAATTGGTCAGATTTGGGCAAAAACCATTCGACATACTTGTCAGGGTGAATTCCACCGTATGTATTCTTACGGCATTCTACATATGGCGGAGATGTAAAAATCAAATCAATACAATTATCGGGGAAGTCTTTTAATACTTCTTTGCAATCACCACATATTATTGAATTTGTCGGCAGATTTTTACCCATAAGCCACTCTAAATCGAACTTTTAACAACCATTCAATACATATCTTTATTTTAAAATATGCATGCTAACGTTGCAATTTCAAGCTTTTTTAGTAATATACTCGAGCAAGCCGCCGGCGTTGATTATTTCAAGGGCAAAATCCGGCAGCGGGACAAATTTAATATCAATACCGGCTGTTTTGTTTTTAATCAAGCCAGCTTTGTAATCAATGTCCAGCTCGTCGCCGTCACTGATTTTTTCAAGAGCGTCGGCTGATTCAATCACGTAAAAGCCATTATTGATAGCATTGCGATAGAAAATACGAGCAAAAGATTTAGCGATAACGGTCTGAACGCCTGCGCCGCGAATGGCCCAGACGGCGTGCTCTCTGGAAGAGCCGCAGCCGAAATCCTCGCCAGCTACGATTACATCACCTGGCTGGACTTTCTTGACAAAGTCTTTGTCTAAATCTTCCAGACAATGCCTTGCCAGCTCCGCTTGGTCATCGGTATTTAAGTACCGAGCAGGTATAATCTCATCAGTATTGATATGAGCCCGTTTGTAAACGTGTGCTTTGCTCATTGGTATTTTCCTTTCCCACTTATTCATGTCACGACTACGCTCAACATCGATTGTTCGCCATGATGTTAAAGGATTTCTGCGACATACGCAAGGTCAGTAGCTAAAGAAGATATTGATTGACCTGCTCTGGCTTTGGTGCTACTCTATCGCCAACCCAATTAAGGAAGCTAAATTATGGAATTATCCTGGCTAATGAGGTTAAGAATCGCTGCTGTGGTCGCCACCGGAATGGCCTTGATAGGTATTTTAGCCTGGCCTTTAGCAGCACCGCCTGACCCACTCGGCTCTGTGCAGGTCAGCAACATAAATCTTATTGGCGCAACAGCTTTAGTGCTTTTAGCATTTGGGGTCGGCTTTATTAGCTATTTTATTTCCTGGCCCTACGGCCGAGAAATCGGCATCCTGGCGGTTCCTTCCGGCTTAGCCGTCTGGACCGTCCGTTCCGGCAGTATGGCCCAGCTAATACAGCTAAATCCAACTCTGCCTCAGCGTCAGACATTATTTGCAGCACTTAAATGGGAGCCGTTTTTCTGGCTGCTAATCGTCGCTGCTGGATTTGCCGGTGTATTATTAGGCCAGAAAATTCGGTCAAGGCCTGAATTAGCCGGGACGCCGACGAAAGCTAACCCTAAGCCAAACACATACTTAAATGCAATAATTGCTCTGGTCGGCTCAGGTTTGATAGCTCAGTTCTGCATCAATATATTGGCTCAGGACGTTATGACGTCCGATAACAAGCTCGCGACCCAACCGGCTGTGGGCCAGATTGTTTTCTCCGTATTGGTTTCGTTTGGGCTTGCCGCCTTCTTAGTGAAAAAATTCCTCAATATGAGTTACATCTGGTCCACTATGGCCAGTGCTTTCGTAACCACTTTTGCAATAGCCACTTACGCCAAACAAGACATGCTGCAGCATTTTGTCGGGCGCTATCCTGCTACCTTTTTCGCCAACGCGGTTATTTCTATATTGCCAGTGCAGATGGTGGCTTTGGGCACGTTGGGCTCAATTGCCGGCTATTGGCTGGCCGTCCGCTATAGTTACCGCCGAAAACACGCAAATAAATAGCGAAAAAAATTTTATATTCTTTTTTTATTCTTCAGCCTTGCATAAGTGCCTTTATTTTAAGCACTTATGCGCAAGACATCTGATAATTGCACTTCATTGTCCGAACAAAATCAAAATTGGTTGTTTTCGGCCTAAAATTTAGCCGAAATATAGGTGAGATTGAATTCTTGTCGGCTGGATGCCTGTTAGAGACAAGTCATTATGGAGCAATATTATAGAATAGTATTTGTTAGGCAGTTGAGCGAACAGTTGGCTAAGTTTTCTCGTATTACATTTAAGTAAGACCAGCCGACAAAAGGAGTTAACGATGTTGGTTCTAAGCAGACAAAGAGATGAGTCAATTATGATCGGCGATGATGTCAAGATTACCATCGTTGATGTCCGCGGGGATAAGGTTCGTCTGGGTATAGAGGCCCCGAAGGAGATACCGGTTCATCGGATGGAGATATACGAGGCAATTCAACGCGAGAAGAAGGAAAAGCAAGCCCAGGAACAGCCGGAAAAGCAGCCAGAGAAGACCGCCCAGAAAGAGCCGGGAAAAGAACCTGGCAAGCAGCTGCAGCAGCCGGAGAAAGCTGCCCAGGAGGAGCCTGCAAAGGCGCCGCAGAAGCAGCATAAATAAGAAAAGCAGCCGCCACGACTTTTTTACTGGCGCCTTTTTTACCGTCCTACTCGAACGTCCATCTCAATT
>JBHIDV010000310.1:0-3761 GCA_046760285.1 Sedimentisphaerales bacterium | reverse complement strand
GCACGAGTTGCGCAAACGTTCAACGTTTGACGGTTGCGCTGCTCGTCTTGTGCCTCTTTGTGGCTGAAGAAAATTGAGTTTCCATACTTTACACGACATCCAGACCTTACGTTGTCTATCGTGCCTCCATACTGTCGTAAGACAATCAGGGAAAACTTACTTGTGGTTGCTTATATTGTCCACGTATAAACTAAATGTCAAGAAAATTGTGCTCAAACTTTGGGATTTTTTCATAACCTCTGCCGTAGCAAGTCCCCGCTTTTTAAGACAGGATTTACAAGCCTGCTCCGAGCCAAGCCGAGGGGACTATCCTGTTATCCTGTCTAACTGCCAAAAACAGGCGCCGCGATTAGCAGTAAGCTCAAATGTTAGTTGAGCTTGTCTGAGTTGACTTCATTTTGGCTCTTTGATAGAATGCTGGACGTTTGTCACGGGACCGCAGCCGCCCCTGCTTCCGCAGGGGTAAACTTGTCCCCGCGAAGGCGGGGAAATGGCGGCTGGGAACCCACGAAAGTTCACTCTTCACAGAGCAGAATAAGCCACAGATGAACACAGATTAACACAGATTTTTAGTAGTTTTTGTTTTGTATTTCAGGGAAATCTGTGAAATCTGTGGCTTAATTAAAGGTCATTTACTATGCGGTTGATTTTGGTCGATAACACGAATGATGTCAGGGCTAATTTCTTGCCTCTGGCGCTAAGCCGTCCGCTTTGGGAACTTCGATGCGGAATGACTTCGCTCCAAGAGAAGCTAATTGCCAAGGTCAATACAAACGACATTGCTTATTTCGTGCCTGACTACATGGCGGATGCCTACCGGGCACGAGTAAAAAAACCGGTAAACAACATATCCGTTTTGGCTGACGATGACCTGCTGTTTGTGAACCCTCTTCTCAAGCCAAACAGTTTTAATGTCCCTTCCCAAGGCAGAAGCGAGGTCGGCGTTGATGAGCAAGGGCGCATACTTTACGCCCGAATTGCTAAACAGGTTATTAAACGGCCGCGCCTTCTTGCTTGCCTCTGCGACTCTCGTCGCAAGACGAGGCAGCAGGCAAAGGCAAGAGCGGGGGTGGATGATATTGGCAAGTTCATTGCCGAAGCTGCGGCAAGCTTACCCCATGTAAAGTGTAAGCTCAAGACATGGACGTATATTTGGGACCTCATATCGGCTAATTCCGAGCAGATAACGGCTGACTTTGAGGCAGCAGCAAGATTCGGAATTGAGGCAAAACCAGAGCAGCCCAGTGTAATTAGGGCTGGTAAGAAGGATGTTTACATAGCGGCAGATGCAACGGTACATCCGATGGTAACTATCGATACTGACAAGGGGCCTGTTTATATCGACAAGGGTGCAGAGATACAACCTTTCAGTCGAATTGAAGGGCCCTGCTATATCGGGGAAAAATCAATCTTGTTGGGCGCCAAGTGTCGTGAGGGTAACACCATTGGACCTTTCTGTCGAGTGGGTGGCGAAGTGGAAGCGTCAATCTTTCATGGATATTCAAATAAGTACCACGATGGTTTCATTGGACACAGCTACGTTGGCGAGTGGGTCAATCTTGGTGCATTGACCACTACCAGCGATCTAAAGAACGACTATTCGACTGTTTCGGTAATGCTCGGCGGACGAAGGTCTATTAATACTGGCTCGCCGAAGATCGGCTCTCTAATCGGCGACCATACCAAGACGTCGATTGGGACACTATTCAATACAGGCTCATATGTCGGGGCAATGGCGATAATAATGGCGACAGGCAAGCCGCTGCCGAAGTTTATTCCTTCGTTTGCATGGTTTGTTGACGGTGTGGTGACCAAAGGCTTTGGCAGAGGCAAGTTGTATGAAACGGCAAAGGCAGTGATGAGGCGACGCCAATGCGAATGGACAACGGCTGAGCAAGCAATGTGGGACGTGGTTTTTGAGATGACGGCACCAGTACGAAATGAGGCTATAAAAAGAGGCCGTAGAGCAATGTTCAGGTAACGTCAACAGTTGTGGAGGTAAATCAATGGCAACAGTAGAAGAACGTGTTAAGCAAGTGACTGCTCGAGTTCTAAGGCTAAATCCAGACGAGATCAGGGCCGAACACAGTTTCACCGAAGATTTAGGGGCTGAGAGCGTACAATCGATCGAGCTGGTGGCAATGTTTGAGGAGGAATTTGGCATCGAGATGGACGAAGATGCCGCATTGGCGGTTCAGACCGTTGGTGCAGCAGCAAAATTCATTGCCGAGGTCTGTAAGGAACAAGGTGTTGACATAGAACAGTAACACGATGCACGAAAGGGGCTTATAATGAGCAAAGTAAAGAAGCAGCATCGTCTTATAGATGCAGAAAAGCCAAATTTGATTGAGGAGATTTTTCCATACCATCTGCCACCATTGATTCGTTTTGAGAGCCCTGTGATTGAGTACATTGATGGTAAGCCGGTGGAATTCGACTTCGGGGCTGTTAAAGATAGACAGTTGCTGATAACTGACACGACTTTTCGTGACGGACAACAGGCCCGCCCACCTTACACGGTCGAGCAAATAGTACGGATTTACGACCTGCTTTCGCGTCTTAGCGGGCCTAAGGGCGTCCTGCGCCAGACCGAGTTTTTTCTATATACCAAGAACGACCGTGAGGCACTGGACAGGTGTCGAGAGCTGGGCCACAGGTATCCGGAATGCACCGGCTGGATACGCGCAGTCAAAGGGGATTTTCGCTTAGTTAAAGAAGCTGGCCTGGCAGAGACAGGCATGCTAACAAGCTGCTCAGACTATCACATCTTCCACAAGTTGAAATTTCACAGCAGAAAAGAATGTATGGACAGATATTGTGAGGTAGTGGATGCGGCTTTCGAGGCTGGCGTTCGTCCCAGATGCCACCTGGAAGACCTTACCCGGGCTGACATCGACGGATTTGTGCTGCCTTTCGTCGATCGGCTGATGGAAATGAGTCGAGACGTGCCGGAAAAACAATCTGTCAAGATTCGACTGTGCGATACTATGGGCTTTGGCATCAGCTATCCGGGTGCTGAGCTGCCGAGGAGCGTCCCCAAGCTCATTTACAAGCTTAATAAAGAGTGCGGAGTGCCGAGCGATCGGCTGGAATGGCACGGCCATAATGATTTCCATAAAGTCCATGTCAATGCGCAAGCAGCGTGGCTATACGGCTGTGACGTAGTGAATACCACGCTTTTTGGCTTCGGCGAACGCACCGGCAATCCCCCCTTGGAGGCAGCCATTCTTGAATACATAGCACTCAAAGCAGACTTGTGCGGGATCGATACGCTGGTGATCACCGAACTGGCCAATTATATGCGGTCCATTGGACTGCCGATTCCGGATAACTATCCGTTTGCCGGCAGAGCTTTTAATACTACTCGGGCCGGCATCCATGCCAGCGGACTTCGCCAGGATGAACGGATTTACAATATCTTCGATACCGAGAAGCTGCTCGGTAGGCCTCCACGAGTCGCAATAACCGACAAAAGCGGTGCCGACGGAGTGGCTCACTGGCTTAACGAGTTCTTCGGCCTGAAAGGCGAACAGCGCATCAGCAAGATTAGGGTGCATAAGTTGGCCCGCTGGGTCATCGACCAGTACGAGCAAGAGGGCCGGCTGACGGCTATTAGCGATCAGGAGCTTGAGGCTAAAGCAAAAGAATTTTTCCCTGACTACTGGCAGAAGTACAAAAATAGATGTTAGATGCTCGGTGCTGGATACTGGATGCTGGATACTGGATGCTGGATGCTGGATGCTGGATACTGGATGCTGGAT
>JBHIDV010000309.1:0-3773 GCA_046760285.1 Sedimentisphaerales bacterium | reverse complement strand
CTTCAGATACAGGCAAAGCCCAGTATGATGAGCGCAAAAGGTGGCAAGGTAGTAGCCAGACCCCAGCCTGGTGAACATGAACATAAGCACGAGATTTTTGGTGTGCCGGATGAGTTTCGCACACAGCTTTGGGCAGTTGTTCAGCGGTATTTGTCGCTAAAGGATGCACTGGCCGGCGATGACAAGGACGCTGCCGTTAAAGCGGCTGGACAGATGCTGGAGGTGCTTTCAGAGGTGGATATGAGTTTGGTAAGCGGAGAGGCTCATAATACGTGGATGAGCAATAGCACCAAGATGAAAGCGTCGCTGGATGAGATAACGGAGGCTGATGGGATCGAAGCGGCGCGTAAAGCATTTGAGAAGCTTTCCAGCGAGCTTATCGCTGTAGCGGTGCAATTTGAAATTCACAAAACTCAGACGCTTTACAGGTTTCACTGTCCAATGGCGTTCGATAATAGAGGAGCGGATTGGCTGCAAATGGATAAGGATACGCGTAATCCTTATTTCGGTGCCACTATGTTAAAATGTGGCGAAATTGTTGAAGTGATAGGTAGAAAGACAAAATGAAATGAGATTTTTAGAACCATTTTTTAAGGAGTAAAAAGATGAACGTAAAAAGTACGAAAGTTGCAATAATGTTGTTAGCGATTGGATTTCTGCTTATGCTAAATGGCTGCAAGAAGTCTGAGCCGGAGGCCTCCCAGGGATCTGCTGAAAATATGCAGCAAATGCAGGAGCATAAAGGCCATGAGCACGAGCATGAAGCTATGATGGCTAAGCCGGGAATGGAAATGGCCTCAGCAGTAGAGCAGAAAACCTGTCCAGTTATGGGTGCTCCAATCAACAAGGACCTTTTCACTGAGTATAAGGGCAAGAAGGTCTATTTCTGCTGTGAAGAATGCAAGCCGAAGTTTGAGCAAGAGCCGGAGAAGTACATTGCGAAGCTGCCACAGTTCAACAAGTAGATAGCTTTGAGTATATTCGTCTTGTCCTCAGTATTTACTTTAGGTGCACCGAGTTATGTATGAAGGGAGCAATCAGAAAGCGTCTCCAATAGACAGAATAATACGGTTTTGTCTTGAGAACAAGCTGGTAGTAGGGCTTTTAGTAATAATGTTTGTCGGTTGGGGCATTATGGTTGCTCCTTTCGACTGGGAGTTGGGGGGCCTACCTCGCAGCCCTGTCCCGGTGGATGCCATTCCAGATATTGGGGAGAACCAGCAGATAGTCTTTACCGAATGGATGGGACGTTCGCCCCAGGACGTAGAAGATCAGATAACGTATCCGTTGACGGTGTCACTGCTTGGAATTCCTGGGGTAAAAACAATTCGCAGTTACTCATTTTTTGGGTTCTCGTCCATATACATTATCTTTGATGAACGTATTGATTTTTACTGGTCTCGAAGCCGGGTACTGGAGAAACTTAATAGTTTGCCGGCGGGTTCATTACCGCCAGGCGTTCAGCCAGCCTTAGGACCAGATGCAACAGCACTGGGGCAGATCTTCTGGTACACGTTAGAGGGCCGCGACGAAAAAGGCAATCCTGCGGGGGGATGGGATTTGGACGAGTTGCGGACTTTCCAGGACTGGTATGTGCGTTATGCTCTGTTGTCTGCTGAGGGTATAAGTGAAGTCGCTTCGGTAGGTGGTTTTGTCAAAGAGTACCAGATCGATGTGGACCCTGATGCCATGCGGGCCTATAACGTGGGGCTGGATGAGGTGTTCATGGCGGTAAAGATGTCCAACATCGATGTTGGGGCCCGGACAATTGAGATTAATAAAGCTGAGTATGTAATTCGCGGTTTAGGGTTCATCGAAGAACTCTCAGACGTTGAAAAAAGCGTTATCAAAGTCAATGAGAACGTCCCCATATATATCAAAGATGTGGCGAAGGTCTCATACGGCCCGGCAATTAGACGGGGGGCACTGGATAAGGGTGGAGCTGAAGCCGTCGGCGGTGTAGTCGTAGTCCGCTATGGGTACAATCCTCTTGAAGCTATTAAAAACGTAAAAAAGAAGATCGAAGAAATATCTCCAGGGCTTCCCAAAAAAACTTTGCCTGACGGTACGGTTTCACAAGTGACAATCGTGCCATTCTACGACAGGACGGGACTTATTTATGAAACTTTGGGCACATTAAACACTGCTCTTACTGAGGAAATCCTGGTCACAATCATCGTGGTTATCGTTTTAGTGATGCATCTTAGAAGCTCGGTACTGATTAGCGGCCTGCTCCCTTTGGCGGTGCTGATGTGCTTTATCGCGATGAAGCAGTTTGGCGTAGATGCTAATATTGTGGCGCTGTCGGGCATCGCGATTGCCATCGGAACGATGGTGGATATGGGGATAGTCGTTTGTGAGAATATTTTGCGGCACCTTGGTGAGGCAAAGCCAGATGACAACAAGCTGGAAGTTGTTTACCGGGCGGCCACCGAAGTCGGCAGTGCCGTTGTGACCGCCGTTTCGACTACAATTGTCGGCTTTTTGCCCGTCTTTACGATGACCGGTCCGGAGGGTAAGCTCTTTAAGCCTCTGGCGTTTACTAAAACCTTCGCCTTGATTGCTTCGATAATTGTTGCTTTAACCATGATCCCGCCGGCAGCTCATATTTTGTTTACCACGAAAATCAATATTAAAAAGGCCAAGCGATATATATTGGTTATTCTGCTAATTATAGTCGCTATCGTGGGTGGTTTTAAACTTCGCTGGTGGATAGGAGCTCTTATCGGTGCGATTGGACTTTACCATTTTGCAAAAGACCGTATTCCAGAGAAAGTGAAAAGTTGGCTGCCTTTTATAGCCAATGCCATAGCAACAGTTTTAGTTGGCGTGATACTTACTAACCACTGGCTGCCTTTAGGACCAGTCAAGGGGTTGATTAGAAATCTTATTTTTGTGTCTTTGCTAATTGGAGGTCTGCTGATATTTTTCAAGATTTTTCAGAGTTTCTACACGCGGATTTTGGGATGGTGCCTGGCACACAAGATACTATTTTTATGTATTCCTGTAATTATCTTTATCTTTGGTATGTGTGTTTGGATGGGTTTTTCAAGAGTTTTTTTCTTCGTGCCGCAGTCTCTGCGAGCGAACAGCTTGTGGTCTTCGGCTGTCCATATTTTACCCGGTCTGGGTAAGGAGTTTATGCCGCCTTTGGATGAAGGTTCGTATCTGTATATGCCGACAACTATGCCTCACGCCTCTATTGGGGAGTGCCTCGATATATTACAAAAACAGGATATGGCGTTTCAGTCCATTCCAGAGATTGACTCAGCAGTGGGGAAAATCGGGCGTGTGGACTCGCCGCTGGACCCTGCTCCAATATCAATGGTCGAGACGGTTATCAATTATAAGCCGGAGTATATCACCGATAAAGATGGCCATCGCATTCGATTTCGTTATGATAAAAGAAGAGGCGAATTTGTTCGTGACGAAAATGGCCAGCTTATACCAGACCGTCATGGCCGGCCATTCAGACAGTGGCGGGACCATATCAAAAGTCCTGATGACATCTGGGACGAGATTGTAAAAGCGGGACAGATTCCCGGCACGACTTCGGCGCCAAAACTGCAGCCTATTGCTGCCCGAATAGTAATGCTGCAAAGCGGTATGCGAGCTCCGATGGGAGTAAAAGTTAAAGGCCCCGACCTCGAGACGATAGAACGTGTCGGACTTGATATAGAAAGGTTCCTGAAAGAGGTTCCCAGTGTTGAGCCATCAGCAGTGATAGCCGACCGTATTGTGGGCAAACCTTATCTGGAGATTGATATAGACCG
>JBHIDV010000308.1:0-3786 GCA_046760285.1 Sedimentisphaerales bacterium | reverse complement strand
GATGTACGTGCCATCAGGGCTCCAGGTCGGATTGCTCTGGACGTATTGTGGGTCATCTGCTCCTGGCAATGACTGGAAAGTGCGAGTTTGCGTATCATA
Source organism: Sedimentisphaerales bacterium (assembly GCA_046760285.1). Taxonomy (GTDB): domain Bacteria; phylum Planctomycetota; class Phycisphaerae; order Sedimentisphaerales; family Anaerobacaceae; genus JBHIDV01. Next base: position 3,687 of record JBHIDV010000308.1, on the reverse strand, counting down.
CACACACAAGATGCCTTTGACAGGGAAAAATAGCTGGGAGAAGGCCAGAGGCGGCATCGGAACAAAGACGGATTTATCTTTCACTGTGCTGACCACATACCTGCCGTCAGGAGAGATATCGGAGAGCAGACCGAAGGTCTGTTCTCCATCCTCCTTCCTATAATCATTCCAGGTTATGATGTCGCTGGTGGCGAGAACTATTTCTTCTGCGACTCGTGTAATAATATATGAGCCCTTACTGTTGGCATAATCCACATCCATAGCCAGGGTTTTGCCATCATCGGTGAACGAGTGACAGTTTCCACATACCGGCAAATTCTCCAGGACGACCGGAGGCTGCTCAGAAGAGATTGGGCCGAAGTGCCACCGAATGTGCGAGGGGTCTTTGACGGCATCAACAAAAGGCAGGTTCACTTCTCGGTAAAACAAGGGTGCACCGACTTCATCTTTGGATGTTTTGATTGATATTTGGCCCCTCGAGAGGATTTTTGTGGGGGCCTTGAGACTGACGCCCAGAATGGTGACCTCTGCCTCTTTTTCCAGAGACCGCTTCTTTATAATCTCCCAATCCCTCGGCTCAGGTTTGAACTGCTTAACTTTCGTTAGGAAATTCATGTGTCCTTGGCGCGAAGCGGGGTCCCGTCCTTTGTCGTCCTGGAATTTGACCGTAATTAGCCAGGTGTCAGAGCTGGAATTGCTGTCTTTCCAGCGAAAGGTAGGAGGCACAATTTCTGGCGGGAAAAGGGTGCCATCAAGTGGATAGCTTATCGTTAGCTCACTGTACTGCATTTGGTCCTGATAAGCTGCGAGTATATCTTCTATCCGAGGCTCGAACCGAAGGAGCGCGGTAATCACGAACACCGTCGTAGCAACAGCCACCATAACGATGCCTGTAACAAGATATACGACTGGTTTACGCATAGAAACCTCCAGGTAAATATCATTATCTTGTTATATATGTTAAATATCGTTGCTTTAAGAATCAAGCTTAACCATAGGTAAAAATCGCCACAGGGTAAGGTAGATTTGCCATCAACAGTTAGAATTTCAGTAGGGGGCAGGGCGATACGGTGCAAGCCAAGTGTTACTATCAACAATCACTTGTTATTTGAGACCGTAAAACTGTGCCAAAGTATGTTTGTCTTTAAGTCGTTTCAAGGTTAGGTCGATACTGGCTGTGGATTAGATGTTTTGTGGAGACAGTATGTTATGGGAACGCAGGATCCGATAATATCATTTCTTTTGCAAGAAAAGATGGTCGATGAGAATACCCTCCAGGCTGCCCTCGACCAGCAGCGAGAGACCGGACAAAGTCTGATAGGCATTCTCAAAAAGGAACATCTTCTTAATGAAGAGCAGCTCACCAGAGTTGTCGCAGCCGCTAACAAAATAAAATTCGTTAATCTTTCACCTGAGATGGTCGATCCGATGGTAGCTCACCTGGTCTCGTATGAAATAGCGAGTCAGCACAACTTGATTCCGATAAGGAAAGAGGACCATCGCCTGGTGGTAGCGATGAGTTCTCCTCTGGACCTTGCCGTCCGGGACCAGATTGAGATGAAGACCGGATACAAGGTTGTTCCGGTTGCCGCTGTGCCCAGTGCTATAAGACAAACGATTCACTATCATTTCAACGTAGCAAACGTGACAAAGCAGGCTATCGTCTCAATGCGCCTAAAAGAGGAGCCGAGCAAGACTGCGCGACATAGCACAGTCGAGCAGAAGTCAGTAAAAGCCACTGATGCTCCCATTGCAAAGCTGGTTTCCTCCATAATAAGGGGAGCTATCGATGCTCGGGCAAGTGACATACACATTGAGCCGCAGGAATCTGACGTAAGGGTACGATATCGTGTAGATGGAATTTTGCGAGATGCAATCGATGTGCCTTCATCGGCCCAGCTGGAGGTGGTATCGCATATCAAGATTATGTCAGATATGGATATTTCTGAGCGAAGGATTCCCCAAGACGGCCATATGGCTTTGCGGCATGACGGTAAAGAGTATGATTTAAGAGTTTCTTCCTTACCCGCGGTAGGTGGGGAAAAGATAGTCATTAGAATTCTTGATAAAAATGCCAGTAAGTGGTCGTTTGATACCGTAGTAACTTCGCCCGAGGATAATCAGAAATTTCGAGAATTGCTTAGCAATCCCTACGGGATGTTACTTCTCACCGGCCCGACCGGTAGCGGTAAGACGACCACCTTGTATTCGGTTCTACAATTGGTAAACACTCCGGAAAGAAATATTGTTACGGTGGAGGACCCTGTGGAGTACCGTCTTGATGGTATTACACAGGTGCAAGTCAGACCGGTGGCGGGAATGACATTTGCACGATCATTGCGAAGCATAGTACGGCAGGACCCTGATGTTATACTGGTAGGTGAGATCCGTGACCTGGAAACAGCAGAAATAGCTATCAGCGCCGCTCTGACTGGGCACCTTGTACTAAGCACACTGCACACTAATGACGCGGCTGGCGCAATATCACGTCTAATCAATCTGGGCATACCGCCGTTCCTTGTTTCTTCAGCCCTTTTAGGAACGGTGGCCCAAAGGCTTATCAGAACTTCCTGTTCGGCGTGCAAGCACAGTTATCAGCCCTCGGAAGAAGAAATAAGACTTTTGTTCGGCGAATCTTACCCGGATGGAAAGATTGAACTTTACCGCAGTGGCGGCTGCAATAGTTGCTATCAGTTCGGATACCGCGGGCGCAAGGCCATCTATGAGATATTAGCTGTTTCAGAGGCCATCCGCAGAATGATAGTGGACGGAGCCAGTGATGACGCTATTAAACAACAGGCAATCGCCGAAGGCATGAGAACCATTCGTAAAAGTGGAGTTGATGAGGTTCTCAATGGCACAACAACATTATATGAGTTGATGCGAGTTGTCGATATGAGGGCAGACTAATGGCGGTCTATGAGTACGCCGCGAAAGACGAAGCTGGCAATAAGTTCTCCGGCAGGTCCAGTGACATTAACAATGTCGCGGCGCTGCGTGAGGAACTGGACAAGATGGGTTATGTATTAGTGAAGGCTTACCGAGCGAAATCTACACCTAAAAAACGCCAGAAAATAAAGCGGTCGCAAGTAGTGGCCTTCGCTTATGAGTTTGCAGGGATGTATTCTGCGGGACTGTCAATCCTGAGGTGCCTGCAGACTCTAGAGGAACAAACCGAGAATAGGGCTTTTAAGGAGGTGATCGCTGATATCAGGAGTAAAGTAGAAACCGGCTCCAGCCTGAAAAATGCCTTCGAAAAATATAGAGACAAGTTCTCAGATTTTTTCCTGGGCATGATTGACGCGGGTGAGTCTGGAGGGAAATTAGCAACAGCGCTCGAAATGAGTGCCGCATATCTGGAGAAGCAGGCAGAGTTAAAGCGAAAGGTCAAGTCGGCTTTTATTTATCCGATTGTGGTAGGCATCGTGTGCTCTGTGGTGGTTGGTTTTCTTTTGGTTTTCATCGTACCTATGTTCTCGAAGTTATACAAACGGTTGCATGTGGCATTGCCTGGCCCTACCCAAGTGCTGGTGGACTTAAGCTCTCTAATCAGAGACTGGTGGTGGGCAATCCTTATTGTGGCAGCAGCAGCAGCGTTATTAATACGACGGTTGTCAAAAAGTGCGCAAATTAAAACACGATGGGATGTTTTCAAGTTGAAAATGCCTGTTTTTGCTAAACTTAATC
>JBHIDV010000307.1:0-3790 GCA_046760285.1 Sedimentisphaerales bacterium | reverse complement strand
GCGCATCCATCACTGAAGAAGGTACGAAGTGAATCTCCACAATAATAGCTACAAGGTTAATGCAATGGAAATACGGAAATTATGAAGGCAAGCATAGGAGCATAAAAATGGCCAGGCAATGGACCGTAGATGAAGTTCTAAATATAGTCAGGACCTTTCAGCCAGCTTGTGTGCTGGTTGCCGCCGCTGAGCTGGACATCTTCACCGTGCTGCGCAAAAGGCCAACCACAGCTCAATCTTTAGCCAACCAGCTTGGCTGCGACCTTCGAGCCACAACCATTCTGCTCGATGTACTTACTGCGTTGGGCTTTTTGACCAAGCAAGCAAACATCTATAGCGTTCTTCCGGAAGCGGCTGAAATACTGACCGAAGCAGGAACCCATAATGTACTACCGGCTGTACGTCATCTGGGTAATTGTCTTCGTCGGTGGGCTCAGTTAGCGCGGGTGATACAGACCGGCAAGCCTGCTGAATCTTCGCCAAGTATCCGTGGCGCCGCTGCCGACCAAGCTGATTTTATAGGCGCGATGCACAATTTCTCCGCCCCCATAACGAATCAAATTATTGATGAGCTAAAACCGCTGACATTTAACCACCTGCTCGATATCGGCGGAGGGTCCGGGACCTGGACGATTGCATTCCTTCGAGCAGTTCCACAGGCTAAAGCAACACTGTTTGATTTGCCTGATGTGATATCTTTAGCTCGGCAGCGAATCGCTGAGGCCGGACTAAGTAACAGGGTTACCTTTGTTGCGGGCAATTATTTCGAAGATGAGCTTCCCAGCGGTGCAGACTTTGCCTGGCTAAGCGCCATAACCCATCAGAACTCCCGAAAGCAGAACCGTCAGCTATTTGCCAAGATTCACGCCGCCCTGCAAGCTAATGGTGTTCTGGTTCTGCGTGACGTAGTTATGGATGAATCTCGCACTTCTCCTGAAGCTGGAGCAATATTCGCCGTTAATATGCTGGTTGCAACTGAAGCTGGCGGAACATACACCTTTGATGAATTCCGGCAAGACCTTGCAGATACGGGTTTTACCGATGTGAGCCTAATCCGCAGGGATGAATTTATGGATTCCTTGATTCGCGCTAAAAAACTACAAGGTTAATTTGCATGTCGCTCATGACTCGTCGTTCAAGTCGTAAGGCATGTTCATACGAACTATTTCATTTCCTCTGCGCGCACAACTGGAAATTGACAAGCGAGAAAATTTTTTAAAAAATTTTTGACAAAGTTCTTGACAAAAGATTTGATGGCGTTATAGTTGTAGTAGTTGAAATAGTACAAGTATCAGGGATGTTTTATGCAGTTTCGAATAGATAATGCTTCCGATAGACCTGTTTATCAGCAGATAATGAACCAGATTAAGCGCGATATTGCGCTGGGTAGACTCACTAAAGATGAAAAGTTGCCTACGGTAAGGCAATTAGCTAAACAAATAGCCATAAACCCCAACACCATAGCCAAGGCCTACCGCCAACTGGAGCAAGAAGGCATAATTACCACCAAGCCAGGTGCGGGCGCTTTCGTTGCTAATCTTGACAGTAATTTAAGTAGGGCCGTCAGAAAAAAAATCATTTCTGAGGAATTGGAGCGAATCGTGGTCGAGGCCTTCCATATGCAATTTGACCGGCAAATGCTGATGGAGCTGTTCAATAATATTGTGGACAAATTCAAATTCACCTCGAAAAAAGGATAGGCAAATGTCTGAAAACGTTGTCGAAATAGAAAATCTGGTAAAGTTCTTCGATGGCCGATGCGTCCTGGACGGCATCAATCTAAAAGTACCACGCGGCTGCATATATGGCCTGTTGGGACGAAATGCTTCCGGCAAGACCACCATTATTCGGATTCTTTTAGGCCTGGAGCCGGCAACTCGCGGCCGGACTTTCCTGCTGGGCGCCGAATCAACTAATCTTTCTGCAAAAATCCACAGCCAAATCGGCTACGTAGCGGAAGGTCATAATCTTATCCAGAATTATAAGGTTGGCCGAGTGGTAAAGCTCTGTAAAGACCTTTCCTGGCGATGGAATGATAAGTTCTTTAATCATCTTATCGAAACTTTCCGCTTGCCGATGGACCGCAGGGTAAGAGAGCTCTCCATTGGCATGCGTGCACAATTGAACCTGTCACTGGCAATGGCCATAGAGCCAGAGCTACTCATCCTTGACGACCCTACATTAGGAATGGATACCGTTGTCCGCCGGCAGTTTCTCGAACTGGCCATCGATGTCATCCAGCAGCAAGGCCGAACCATCTTATTCTGCTCGCATATCTTAAGCGATGTAGAGAGGATTGCCGACCGCATAGGAATACTCGCCGCCGGCAAACTGGTCGTCTATTGTCCACTGGAAGAGCTCAAAAACCGCGTCAAAAAATTGCGGGTGATTTTCCCGGCAGCTGTGCCGAGCGACCTATACCTTACGGAGATTATCAATAAGCAGGTTCAAGGCCGAGAGATGGTAATAACCGTTGCCAACTGGAATCAACAAAAACAGGTGATTCTGGAAACATTCAAACCCTCAAGCTGTACCGAAATCCCGATGAGCTTAGAAGATATATTTATAGAATGCACCAGGCCGAATCCCATTCTGATACCTGCTGAAAAATAGGAGACCTAAAATGTTTACGCTAATAAAGAGAGAAATTGAAGACCATATAGCATATTTCATCGGAGCAATTATTCTTTCGGGGATTCTCATCGCCCTACTGACTTCGGCCGTGTACTACGATGAGCCGGGTGAGCGTCCTGTGTTTATTGGTCTTTCCATCCCGGCGATTGTGGTGCTAATTACCGGCTTTGCCAGTATGGGCGTAAGCCAGATGTATATCGATAGAAACAGAAAAGTCTCGACATTTTTATCCGGCCTGCCGGTCACACGAGGCCGGATATTGATAGCCAGGATTATCACAGGGATTTTGGCCATTCTGACAGTGCTTTTGCCTTTGCTGGTTACCGGCACGATCCTATGGCGTATTTTTGCCCCGCCGATACCAATTTATTCAGGTCTTATTTTTGATATTTTTGTAGTGGCATTTTTAATGGCTTTTGCCTGCTATTGTATCGGCCTGCAGACCGGCTGGACGTCCAGTAAGATTACTCCTACTTTGGGCGGTCTGGTTTTAACCTGTATCCTTGTTCCTCTCATCGTAGTTAAAGGTTTCGGTCCACATATCAAAGTAATACTTGTTCTGTTTATTGTTGCGTCTTTGATACGTACCTGGCAGAAATTTATGTCTACAGCTATTTAGGAATGCAATTATGAAATCTCTAATAAACCATCCCGTTAAAGTTTTATCCACCGGGTTTGTGGTGCTTATATTGCTCTCGCTGCCATTATTCTGGGGCCGTTGGCTATGCGAGATTTCTCTTGATGTTAGGATGTCTGATGAAGCCAGAGATATTTTTTTACGGCCATCAGGACTGGTTCCACCGGAGCTTGAAAACGACCCTAACGTGGTTAGTCATTCCTACGTTACTGCAAGGATGGGATTCGGAGAACCAGAATATCTTGGAATTTTCGATTATTTTGAAGCGAGAAAGCCAGGAGCACCTCACTCAAACATTTATTATTATGATAAAGATGAAGATGATGAAGATTGGATTTATTTTGATGAAAGGATTGGGCAAATCGTTTGTCGTTATACATATAGAGAAAGAACACCCGATAAAACCATATTGTTAAAGACAGTACAACTATATGCTGGCCCGGAAGGAGTTTCAGAAACGCCTGATAAAACACTCGGCCGATTCATCCGCCCAATCGTAGATAGAAGAGCATGGCCTTG
>JBHIDV010000306.1:0-3799 GCA_046760285.1 Sedimentisphaerales bacterium | reverse complement strand
ATGGTTTTATAAATGTTCGGCAGCGTGGAAGCCATGTGGTTATGCAAAAAAAGACCGAGTCTTCTACTATCACTGTTCCCGTTCCTATGCACCTGGCCATACATATCGGGACACTCCAGTCAATAATAAGGCAGTCAAAACTGCCTCGTGAGCTTTTCGAGGTATAACTTTATGCTGTGAAATTTACAGCCCCAAATAGACCATGATAACATCCGTTATTTTTGATCTGGACGACACGCTCTACGACGAAATCGATTATTGCAGGAGTGGTTTTGCTACTGTTGCGGAGCTTCTTTCCCATTTGCCCAAGGCGGCACCTGCCCAGCGCATCTTTGACGTCATCTGGAAGCAATTCCTTGCCGGCAAGCGTAAGAATACGTTTAATGCAGCCCTCGACGAGCTTGGTATGAGCTACGATGAGAAACTTATTAGCAAGTTGATAAAGATTTATCGCAATCATGTCCCTAAAATAACGCTGCCTGACGATAGCAGGAATGTACTCTCAGAATTGAGCGGCAAATATACATTAGCTCTGATAACGGATGGCTTCTTACCAGCCCAGCAGTTAAAAGTACAAGCCCTGGGGATCGAAAAGTATTTTAAGTGCATAATTTATACCGAGCAGCTCGGTCCTGACCAATCAGGATGGAAACCATCACCAGTCGGCTTTGAAAAACTTATGCAGATGCTAAATGCAAAGCCGCAAAACTCAGCTTACGTTGCTGACAACGAAAAAAAGGACTTTATTGCACCGAACAAATTGGGCATTTTGACCATTCAGATAATCCGTCCTGCTCGTCTTCACACAAAATCCTCGCCCCCCGTGTCTTCCTGTCGGAAGACAGGAGCGGGGGCTGCCGCGCAACATATAATCCACGAAATCAGCCAATTGCCTGCCCTTTTAGCCAGACTCTGAAAATCGCTGCCCCTATAAACTGTTTTTCCTTGACTTAGAAGCTTTTTTGGGCGATAATATAAAATTGAATCACCTTAAAAGTTGACTTTTTAGTATTTCAGAGGAGTTTTTACCATGCCAGCAGGCAAAAGAAAACAAACCAGCGCTATGCTTTATACCCTGGTAACCTTTGTGGGGCTTTTTATCATCGCTGCTACCCTTGCCGTTATTTTCTATGTCAAATTCGAGGAGCAAAGAAGAATAGCAAACCAGTCACAAAGAGACCTTGCAGAGATGGTCACCGAAGCAGAATGGCGAAACCGAGGAAAGATAATTGGAGCCAAAAAAACCAACGAGACCTATCTGGGCAAAATGGTCGATTATCTTGATAAAACGGTGTCTTCCATCTTAGGGCCTTTGGGGCAACTTAAGGATACCTCCGCGGAGGTCAAAGTCAACACCGCTGATAAAAAAATAATAGACGTATTAAACCTGGTTCGAGAGCATATCAATCTTGAAAACCCTGACCCCAATAGAACCGGACTTATTCCAGTAGTGGAAAAACTGCAAGCACAACTGGACCGCACGGTCAGCGAAAGAGCTACTATCCAAGAGCAGCTCAATGAGCTGCAACAACATTTTGATGATGCCATGATAGCAACGCGGGAAAAAGAAAAGCAACTGGAAGCGGATAAAGAAAAATACCATCAGGAAGTTATCGACATAACACAAAAACACGAAGGGCTCAAAGCCCTGATGGCAAAAAAGGCCGAAGATCGAGAAAAAATTCTGATGGCCCAATTAGAAGAGGCACGAGCTAACCTAAAAGAGCTAAATGATGAACTGCTAAAAACGCAAGCAGAGTTAAAGATGACTCAAGACAGGATGAAACACGCCTTAGACCAGCTTCAGCAAATCAAGCCTTCACCGGACCGTGAGGTGGCAGCATATCAGCCTGACGGCAAAATAATATTGATTGACGAGGCGGCGCAAATTGTCCATTTGAACATTGGAACTGATGACCATGTTTATCGAGGTTTGACCTTCTCAGTTTATGATAGAAATGCGCATATCCCGAAAGATGGCCAGGGAAAAGCTGAGGTCGAAGTATTCGGCGTGTCAAAAAACATTTCAGCAGCAAGAATTATACATTCGCAGAAAAAAAATCCCATTGCCTTAGATGACATCGTGGCAAATTTGGTTTGGGACCGTGACAAAACAAATGTATTCGTGGTCGCCGGCGAATTCGACCTTAATGGCGATGGAATTATTGACCGCCATGCTATCGACAAAATAATAGCGCTTATAGAGAAATGGGGCGGCAAAGTAGCCAATACCATTACTGTCGATACAGACTTTTTGGTTCTGGGCAAACCTCCGCAGGTCCCTCCAAAGCCTACTTTTGAAGATTTGGAGGTGGACCCGATGGCTAACGAAAAGTATGAGGCTGCCCTGCAAAGATTCAATTACTACAAAGAGGTCCAAAGCCAGGCACAAGCCTTATGGGTTCCCATATTTCAGTACGAAAGATTCCTCTATTTTATCGGCTATAAGGCACAGATGAACAAACCCGGAGCATTTTAATTTGATGTTTCGCTCCCTGGTTCGACACCAATGGAGGCGACAAAGATCTCTCCTGTATACTGACTTGTCCGCCTGTGGCGGATAAAGCCTTTTTTCACCGCCACGAAAGTGACGGTATAGGCTGCTCTGATAGCTGCACCGAGCGGCTGCCCACTATCACAATCCAAGCCGGACGGAATATCCACAGCCAAAATAGGGCAATTTTGGGCATTTATACCTTCTATCAATTGTTTATATTCATCGCTCAATTGCCCGCTTAAGCCCGTGCCAAAAAGGCCGTCAACGAGCATATCAGCGCCGTCGGTGAGAGTTCTAATACGTCCGGAGATGTCCGCATCGAGTATGTTTAACTGCTCGATCGGCTGGCCCAGCCGCTCCAAAATATCCAGGTTTATCTTTGCATCACCTTTGATTTTGTTGCCCGCCCCAGGCGGGCCGCACACAACCACGGTAACTTTAAAGCCGCTGTTTAACAGGTGCCTGGCAATCACATATCCATCGCCGCCATTATTTCCCGTCCCACAGAATATACAAACCTTCGGCCTCGTGCTACGTAGCGTACTTCGCAGAGTAGCATCAATAACACCAGCGAGTTTATCTTTAATCAGCTCGGCGCAGCTTCGGCCAGCGTTTTCCATCAAAACAACGCCGGGTATACCAACCGTATTTATCGCCCACTTATCGAACGCCCGAACCTGCTCTCTTGTCATCACAAGACATTTTTTATCTGGCGAATATTTTTCCATAATGACCTATTGTACATCCTAAGCTTATCAGTTCAACTGTGCTCACTCGTAGAACGCGGAGAAAAACTAACCACAAATGAACACGAATTTACACAAATATTCTTTTTCTCTGCGTACTTTGCGTTCTCCGCGGTAAATAACACAGATTGGCTTTGTTTGGGTTTGTTTTCACCAAATGTCCAGTTCGATTTTTTTCTCATAATTCCTTGTTATAATTAAGCTTACATCCATTTGACTTTTTTGAAAATTGGCTTTGTTTTGCATAATCATAGTGGGCATCAGAGTATCGGGTTATCAGGGCGATAAATGCAAGGTTGTGAATTTCGTCAATAGGATCCGCAGCTCGTCTCGGTTGCGTTAAGCGAAAATCGTCATTTAAGACGTAACCGAAAGCCAATAAACGAAACGAGTAGCGCAACCGCAACCCCGTACTCATTCCCCGTTCTCCTGATTCCCTTTATCCTGTTTGCCTGGTTTGCCTATTCTGTCTTCTATCTTCTGTCCTCTGATTTCTGTTTTGAAAAAGGCCGTGCTGCGCTGCAGCTTCCACCGTCGCACAATCAATCCTCCCTAG
>JBHIDV010000305.1:0-3812 GCA_046760285.1 Sedimentisphaerales bacterium | reverse complement strand
TCGACCTGGCGGACACGCTCGCGGGTGACTTTGAAGATTCGGCCAACCTCCTCTAACGTATAAGTGTAGCCATCACCAATTCCATAGCGCAGCTTAATAATTTCCCGCTCGCGATAGGAAAGCGTTTTCAAAACTAAATCGATTCTCTCCTTGAGCATTTCCTGCGTAGCTGAAGCTACCGGAGAATCGACATCGTCATCTTCGATAAAATCGCCGAAGTAGCTATCTTCGCTTTCACCTATGGGCCTATCAAGGCTTATGGGATGCTTGGATATGTTAAGCACCCTACGGGTCTCCGCCATGCTCATGTCAGCCTCTTTAGCGATTTCTTCAATGGTGGGTTCTCTTCCTAATTCCTGGTGCAAGATTTTGCTGGCAGCCCGGAGCCGGCTCATCGTCTCTATCATGTGGACCGGGATGCGAATGGTGCGAGCATGGTCGGCAATGGCACGGGTAATCGCCTGGCGAATCCACCAAGTGGCATAAGTGCTGAACTTATATCCTCTGCGGTGTTCATATTTATCTACGGCCCGCATCAGGCCGGTATTGCCTTCCTGGATTAAGTCCAAAAAGCTCAGGCCTCGATTGCGATATTTCTTAGCAATAGAGACCACCAGTCTAAGGTTTGCGCTGGAGAGGGTTCGTTTGGCGTTCTCATATTGAGTAAATGCTCTATCCATCGCGCGGAGTCTTTTCTCTAATTGTTTTGGTGTTTCGGCGACCAATTCTTGCATACCAGCCAATTCTTGCTTTACGGTCTCGATGTCTTCGGCTGTCATCTGGTCATTGACCCCAGCCTCGATGATTTGCTCTAACTGTTGCATTTTCTGGCAGATGCCGTGCAATTTATTTCTCATGGATTGAATTCTGCTGGTCCGTAAGCTGAGCTCTTCGAGCAGAGTGGCGATCTTTCGTCTGTTTCTGCGTATCCGCTTTAAGTACGCCTTTTGGTCAGCGGTGTTTTGGGTCTGGACGGTTTTTTTAAAGAGAGTTTGGTTGATTTTGAGCAGTTTGCTTACAGTTTTGATGTTCTGGGGTAATCGCTTCTTTATTACATTTTTTGTGAGGTGTGGTGTCGTGCCAGTTTTAATTGTTCTGTCAAAAGACATCGAGCCGTCATATACTTGCTGCAGCAAATCGAGGGAGTTTCTGGCACAGTAATCGCACTGTAGCATTTTTCTTCTAAAAGCCATGCGGGTTATTTCAATTTTTCGAGCGAGAGCGATTTCAGACTTTCTGGTCAGCAGGGGGATTTGTCCCATCTGCGTCAAATACATGCGGATCGGATCGTCAATGCGTCGAGTGATTTCGCCCTCCACCAGCTCTTTCTCGAGCAGTTCATCCTCTTGGAGATGCTCTTCTGCGGTGACTTCTTCCACGTCTAAAGATTCCTCAGCTGCTCCAAACTCCTCGTCGGCCTTGCCGACTCGTTCAGATTCTACATCAGCTTCATCAACTAAGTTGATTCCCATTTCATCCAGCGTCGCTAACAAGCCATCCAACTGACTGGGACTGACAGCCTCATCAGGCAGGTCTTTGTTCATCTCCTCGTAAGTGAGAAATCCCTTCTTTTCACCCTTCTCAATAAGCGTTTTTATCTGCTGCTCGGCATTTTCGCTCTGAGCGCTCTTCGATACCTCCTCATCAGGCTTGCTTTTATTAGGAATATTTATTTTGTCTGTGTTCACTTGTTTTTTTGCCACCCCTGGTTCCTCTATATTTGTTTTATCAAATCAACTCATTACTTAGAGCCGGAAATCAAATTACCCTGGACACACTTGCTAAATTCACTCTATTTTACGGCTATTTATCGGCAGTTGTTCACTATACCATTCCCAGATTATGGCGATTTTGTTTTGCCGCATCTGCACTTACACACCGCAGATATTCTGTTTGGTCCTTCGTTACTTTTAGCTGGTTCTTTTTCTGGGCTTGACATCGCTGCCAGACTTCCACGGCTCCAATCAGGCGAGATTCAAAATTGCCCTTTTGCTCTCCCGCCTGAGCTAATTCCACAACAGCGCCGCCCAGTCCTACTGATTCAGCTCTGGCCACGATGGTCTTTAGCGGCGACTTTATATCAGTGTTTAACGCTTCAAACAGTATAGCTGCTATTTGCTTCAACATCGGTTCATCGAAGTGGTCCACTGAAATTTTTTGTTTTACCAGCTCAAACAACTTCGGCTCATTCAGCAATACTTCAAGGACCTCCCGTTGAGCCGTAGCAAACAGACCTTGACCATAATCTATATTCTGGGTTACCGCGGAGCGGGGTCCCTGCACTTTTTGTTTTTCTTGCTGGTTCTTTTCAGCTTTTGCCAATCTCCCGATTCTCTTGCACAACTCAGCATTTATCTGTTTACTGTCAAGGCCTACAATCTTCGAGAGCTTGTTGAGCACCAATCCTCTGTCTAAAGGCGGCATATAACCTGCCCACAAGCTCGCGGCTATGGACTGCAAAAATTCTTCAACCGCCAGCCTTCTGCCGGCAAGGGTATCATCGCTGCCAAACTTCACGACCAGCCTGTCCCATTTGAACTGGAAAACATCGATAGCCTCGGCCACCAATCGCTCGAATTGGGCTTTTCCATTAGCTAAAAGAAAATCACAAGGGTCTTTTCCCTCGCCTACCAAGGCCAGCTTGATATCTATGCGCTGTGACAGGCAGACATCCAACGCTCTATTGGCGGCTTCTTGCCCTGCAGCGTCACTATCGAACAGCAAAACTGCCTTTTTAGCATATCGCCGCAGCACTCGGCCATGGCCGATAGTGAAACTGGTTCCTAACGTGGCAACGACGTTAGTACAGCCGCACTGATGCGCCATTATGCAGTCGGTATAACCTTCCACAATAACTGCTGTGCCTGTCGATACAATCTGGTGACGGGCCTGCTGCAGACCATACAACGAATTGCTCTTGTCGAACAGGGCTGTTGCCGGCGAATTTATATATTTAGCGCTGGCCTCGGCCAGCGTCCGGCCGCCGAAGCCGATCACCCGGCCAGTAACATCAGTAATAGGAAACATTAAGCGATTTATAAACTTATCCCTTCGACTGCGCTCAGGACAGGCTTGATTTTGACCTGTAACTAAGCCTGCCTGTTCCAACAGCTTCATAGGAATATTTTTAGCTTTCGCGGCTGCAATTAGGGCATCCTGCGAATCGACAGCCAGGCCCAGTTGCCAGGTCTTGATACTTTCCGGCGTTATTTGCCTTTCCGCAAGATAATCACGTGCATATTTTCCATGTTTGGGGTCATAGAGATTTTCCTGGAAGTATTTAGCTGCCCAGGCATTGACTTTTGCTAACTGGTTAGGGTCCCCCACTGGTTGTTGCTCAGCTTTTTCTTTTGTAATCTTAGCGGGTTTTAGTTTTATGCCAGCGCGTTCAGCTAATCTCTCTACCGCTTGGCCGAATGTCAGATTCTCGCGCATCTGAACGAATGTTAAGACGCTGCCGCCGGCACCGCAGGCAAAACACTTGAATATCTGCTTGACGGCATTAACATTCAAACTTGGCCGATGGTCATCATGGAAAGGACATAGGCCGACCATCTCCTGGCCTTTTCTGCGTAAGCTCACATGCTCGCTTATCACGTCAACGATGTCGTTGGCCTGCTGAACCTGACTGATTGTGGCCTGGTCAAATATCCCCGACATACTAATTGTTTATTGCTAATTTTCTGTTGATTATTTGTAATACCTCCCGCGATTATGAATTGACGGGTTGCTACATAAATAATAGGCGATGCTGGCAAAAAGTCAAGTGATGCCATAAAACCCCGCTATTAGGGCTAATAAAGCCGTTTCTG
>JBHIDV010000304.1:0-3818 GCA_046760285.1 Sedimentisphaerales bacterium | reverse complement strand
TACGTAGCTCGCTATGCCGAAAGGCTGCATCTGTCGTCCGAAGCACTCAAACCCCTGTTCATCTTATGCTGGAGTCGCTATGTGACAAATATCATTTTGCGTCTCAATGACTTCGGCAATTCGAAGACCAGGCTTGCAAATGAAACCCTGGCCTGGCTGCGTTCTAATCGCTATTACGCGCTCTGGCGTCACACTCTGGAGAATATTGAAAAGCTCAATTTGGTTCCTTAATCGCTATGCCTGGAAAGAACATGTTTTCTGTCGCATTAATCGGGGCGGACGGGGCTGGCAAAACAACGATTGCTCAAATGCTGCAAAAATCGTTTCCGCTGCCACTAAAACAAATATACATGGGTATTAATGTCAAATCCAGCAATGTCGCATTGCCGACTTCACGTTTAGTTCGGTATCTGAGACAGCTAAAACGTAAGAAAACTGGCATTACGCCCAGGCCGACCACCCCGTATCACAGGCGTAATCGTCGCAAACGCAATTTGGCCCGTAAGATTTGGGCGGCAGCTAGCTTAGTCAATCGGTTAGCTGAGGAATGGTATCGCCAATTGTGTTCCTGGAGCTATCAGCGGCGTGGCTATATAGCGCTGTATGATCGATACTTCCTGTTTGACTACTTCTGTAATGGCGTGGAGTTTGAAAACAAAGGCCAGACCCTGAGCGAAAGGCTGCATCTCTGGTCCTTAACCCATTTATATCCTCGACCTGACCTGGTCATCTTGCTGGATGCGCCAGCAGAAGTGCTCTTTTCCAGGAAAGGAGAGTGGAGTTTGCCATATCTGGAATTCAGACGGCAGGCATTTATCGAGCAAGGGAATAAAACACCTAACTTTGTTCAGATCGATGCTACGCTACCAGTCGAAAAGGTTTATGCAGAGGTAAGCCAACATATCATGCAGTTCTATGAAACAAGATATGGTAAAATGATTCATAGCAAGGGTTAGAGACTATTGCAAAGATGTTAATATGATGAGGTTGTTTTCAGATGAGCAAAGTTTGGTTCAGAAAATTAAATGACTTGTTTGTACAGTTACTGTACATCCAGGGGGCAAAGCCTAAACTCGGCTGGGCTGAAAATGTAAGGAAAATGTTTTCAAAAAGCGAGCGGCGATTGGCGATTGTACTGAGCGTTTTCTCTTGCATTTTGTTAATTGCCTACTGCTTCTTTCATTTTATCCTGCAACAAACACCAGGCCGTATGCACAAGCCAAGTGTCCCCCTGATGCAAGAATTTCCTCTGTGGGCGTTCATTACTTCGTTACCGCTTCCGATACCAAATGACAGCAATCTGGTTGCCGTTTGCGTGATTGCGTTCGTGCTTGTTGTGTTTGTCTTCTATGGACTTGCTGTGTTATTAACTTGGAATCGCAGGGCTACCCCTCTCATTCTTGGCACTGTTGTATCGGCGGCAATTTTGTTTTTCCTTGTCTCTGTTTTGTCTTTACCGAATGTTAGTGGAAATATTTATAATTATATTCTTCGGGGACGCATCGCCGCGGTTCACAATAGCAATCCATATTATGTAGCGGCCGATAAATTTCCAGAAGATTCTCTTTACCCCTACGCCAGTCATAGAAACACAAAAAGAGCTGGAGGCAAGTTGCCGGCCTGGATGATCATTAACGTTACTTTGGCCAAAATCGCCGGTGACAATGTTATTACAAACTTACTTATATATCGCCTGGCATTCTTCCTTTTTACTGTAGCAAATCTCGCGCTCATAGCCGCAATATTGCGCCGATTAAATCCCCGATTTTTGTTGGTAGGTGTTGTCTTGTATTCATGGAATCCCATAGTCGTCATTAATGGTCTGAACAAGGTCGATACCGTAATGGTTTTTTACCTGTTGTTAGGCATATTTTTGTTACTTGCCAACAGGAGACGACTGGCAGTTGCTACCCTCTTTCTCTCGGTGTTCACAAAATTGGTAACGTTGCCACTGGTAACGCTATATTGGCTACGAGAGATTGTTATGAAAAGATGGCGTGAGTTACTAATTAGTTCTTTTATCCTCGCGCTTACAGCCGTGGTCATATATGCTCTATTTTGGAATGCACCTGATATCATCCTCACACACATGAGTCTGTTAAGTGCAGGAGGGACTTCGGGCTCGGGCCTGATTAAATCTCTGTTCCGACTAATATTTGTGCTCTTGATTCTCTGGGTGGCTTTCACCCAGGACGGCAGTATGGAAAGAATGTTACGAGGCTGGGTAATCTTGATGCTGTACTTTTCTCTTTTCATTAATGAGATTGCCTCTGCTGATTATTTGATGACGCTTGTCGCCGTAGTCTGTTTGAGCCTGGATTGGCGAATAGCGCTGTTGACGATTCTCATCTCATTCTCATCGTCTATGTTTCAAAGATATTATCAAATGGCGTCCGATACCTTTGATTTACCCGACCTCTTTCAGCTTCCTAGATATTTTGTCTATTTGGCTGTGCCAGGCTTCACTCTGCTGGGGATTGCTCTGGTTGTAGTGTGGCGGAGAATTAAGCAGCGTGTTTACCGAAAGCAGTACGATTTGCCGTCGCAGAAGCAAGCCTATCCCAGAACGCATACATGGTTTGGAGCCAATAATGATTTAGAATATAAACCCCGGAACTAATGAAGGCGTCTGATGAATAATCTTCTACAAAACAGATGGTCAGCTTTCTGGTTTTACGGGATTCTATTAATCAATTTATTCCTGGTTCTAATAACTGGTTTCGGTGATCAGATACAACAGGTAAACGGAGCCTTACGGTCGATAGGTAACTTTAGTCTCAGGGGAGAAAATAACGTCGCGTCATGGTGGTCTGGGATGCTGCTACTAATCATCAGTCTCCATGCTTTTGACGGATACAAGCTATTGCGATCGCAGCAACCAAAAGCGGCAAGAGGTTGGGCCTTAATTGCTCTGTTATTCTTAATGTTATCCGCAGACGAAATTAGTTCTATTCATGAAAGAGCAAATGCAATCCTGGGATTGGGCCCCTGGTTATCCTTATTGCCCTTTGCAGTCATTATGATAACCATGCTGATTTTCGCACTGATTTCTTTGTCGTCATCTAAAGATCAGCGAACAAGAGTGCGGCTTCTTATACTTGGATCTTTATGCTTTGCAATAGTCTCTTTCCAGGAGTACGTTGAACACAACATCACCTGGCAATCGCAGACAATTCGTGATACAATTGCAGAAGGTTCAGAATTGCTGGGAATGATGATCTTTTTGAGGGCTTCTATCTCTAATACGCAGGGGCTTTTCAGAAAAACGGGTACAGCCGTCTCCCCCACATTTGAAGCCATTTTTTCACTGCGTTCTTACTGGATTATCGTAGGACTGGTGGCGGCGCCAATTCTTGCTTATATAACATCCCACCTTACTGACCATCGCGGTCATCCTGCAGACTGGCTTGCTGCCACAATATTTTTCCTTGCGGCAATCGCTGCTTGCATACGTTACCTTAGAAATGGTGAAAATGTCGGTGTCCGTCAATGGGCGCTCACTCTGGCTTGTTTGTTCGCCTCTGCCAGTTCTGTTGCAATTCGCCCAATGTACGATAGACTGGAATTAGCGTCGGTCATTCCGCTAATAAATAATGTGGCCAGTTTTAAGATGTTGTTATTCCTATTCTTATCGCTTTTTATTATTCTATGCTGGGTGTTAGTGTTCAAGAATAACACAAAGGTCTACGTGATACCCTCCATTATCATGGTGGCCTTGATCATGCCAGCGATGTTTCACTTTACCTTATTTTTAACTTATGTCATACCAGCATTTTTAGGATTGATTGTCTATTACGGAAATACTGCTAATACTGAGA
>JBHIDV010000303.1:0-3848 GCA_046760285.1 Sedimentisphaerales bacterium | reverse complement strand
GCTAATACTGAGACTCTATCGTTGCAAGAGACTTCGCCGCGATTGGCATGGATCAAAAAACCCGGCGACGACGAAAGATACGCGCGTAATACGTTGCGCGTGCTGACATATCACCGAGTCGCAGAATTAAATGTTAGCCCAAAACTGGATCCCCGCATGATTAATGCAAGGCCGGAAGTCTTTTCTAGACAGATGGACCACCTGGCAAAGCATTACCAGGTTGTTTCGATGGAAGAGGTCCTTGATGCTGCCGAAAACGGGAGTCTACTTCCCAGGCGAGCCGTCTTAATCACATTCGACGATGCTTACTTAGATTTTAAACAATATGCCTGGCCGATATTGAAAAAACTGCGATTGCCGGCAACGCTCTTTGTGCCCACAGCATATCCAGATCGGCCCCAATATCCCTTCTGGTGGGATAAGCTTTATGACGCTATCATGCACAGCGCATTGGAAAATCTTCAGGTCTTTCCCTTAGGTTCTCTGCCCCTGAAAACGCTTGAAGAGCGTCGCCAGAGTATTCGTACACTGCAGCTATACATCAAAACACTTCCTCATGCCGAGTCTATGGCTATGGTTGAAGACATATGTTCCAGAATTGGAAATGGTAATTTCGGCCAGAATGCTACTTTAGGCTGGGATGAACTACGACAACTCTCCAAGGAAGGAGTAACACTTGGCGCCCACACGCGAACCCATGCCATTCTCACTCGACTCCCGCTTAAGAAAGCCCGTGAGGAAGTGCGAGGGTCATACCAGGATCTGAAACAAAAGATAGACAATATGTTGCCCATTTTTTCTTATCCCAATGGAAATTACAGTATGAAAATCATGAACATATTGAGAGAAGAAGGAATAAAGCTTGCTTTTGCCGGGCTTGATGGACATAATCAAATGGATTCTGCTGATCCTTTGTGTCTGCATCGCACATCCATTACCCGTCGGACGTCCTTGCCGATTTTTAAACTCAGACTCTTAAGATGGTTTACCTATGTAGATATTTGGCGGCATCGAAAACCTAAGCGATACAAGCCGTCTCCTGATTTACATAAATAATGAATAGAGACTTTCACAAGATTATATATATGGGAAAAAAGTCAAAAAAAACGCCTAAAAAAGCGAACCGCGTAACCGCAGCAAAGGTCGCCTACATTGTGTCAGCTTTTCCGATGCTCACCGAGACTTTCATTCTTTATGAAATTCTTGCCATGGAGCAATTAGGTCTAACTATTGAGGTCTATCCCTTGCTTCGCAAACGCGATCGGGTCCATCATACCGAAATAGATAGATTAATTAAGCGTACTCATTACGCTCGTTTTTTGTCTCTGCCCATACTCTCTGCAAATTGGTACTTTATTCGTCGTAGTCCATCTGTCTATTTCAAGGTCTGGTCTGAAGTTCTTAAGGGTACTTTTGGCAGCGCCAATTTCTTTTTCGGAGCCTTGGGCATATTTCCGAAGGCTGTACGATTCGCATACGAAATGGCGAATGAAAAAATTACACATGTTCATGCACAATTTGCAAACCATCCAACGGTAGCTGCCTTGATTATTCATCGACTCACTGGTATTCCGTTCAGTTTTACTGCGCGAGGCTCGGATGTGAATAAAGATCGACGAATGCTGGATCGAAAAATCGAAGCCGCGCAATTTGCAATCACGGTGTCGGAGTATACGAAGAAGGTCATGGTCGATGAGTGCGGCCCTGGCGCAGGCGACAAGATTCATGTCATCTATGGTGGGGTAGACACTGATGTTCTCTCTCCCGACATCAAAAGCGATTCGGATGGCCCGTTGCAAATCCTTTGCGTCGCAAGGTTTGAGGAGGTCAAAGGCCAAACCTATTTAGTCGAAGCTTGCCGGATGCTGCGAGACCGCGGTGTGAACTTCAAGTGCCACTTAGTTGGTGAAGGGCCGCTTCGAAGCAAAATTGAGAAACAAATCACACGCGCAGCTCTGGAAGATCGGGTTAAGTTGCACAGCGCGTGCTCCCATACAGAAGTTATTGAGAAATTATCGCAAGCCGATGTTGTCGCCCTTGCCACCGTGCCTGCTTCGAGCGGGAAGCGGGAGGGCATCCCAAATGTGCTCAAAGAAGCCATGGCTTGCGGTTTGCCGGTTGTGGGGGTCGCCATTTCCGGGATTCCTGAGCTTGTTGAGCACGGAAAGTCGGGCTTCTTGGTTGCACCACGCGATACGATGGCTCTGGCAGATGCCCTGCAACGTCTAAATGATGATCTGGAGTTGCGTCGCAGCATGGGACTCGCAGGTCGGCAAAAGATAGTACGCCAATTCAATCTTCGTACAAGTACGGCTAAGCGCGCTCAGTTGTTCCTTAATGGAAAGTTCACACCTGAATGAAATCGATAAGGTATTACATTTGACGTATTAAATTGGCAATGGTCTTTCAGATAGATTATTAAAAGGTGATAATGGTTACAAAATGCTTTGTTGAATTATGTGTGGTATAACCGGCTTTTGGGGAGAAATTGCTCAGACTCCCGATTCACGGGCTCGGCTAAAGCGCATGACGATGAGTCTGGAGCATCGGGGTCCAGATGAACAGGATTACTGGTTAGGATCGGATGCTGGCTTAGGAATGACACGTCTTGCCATCATTGACCTGAATGGTGGCAAGCAACCCATGTGGGACGCACAGGCAAAGACGGTTATTGTCTTCAATGGCGAGATATACAATTACCGTGAGTTAAAGCGCGAACTCGAAGCCAAGGGGTTTGTTTTTCGAACCCGGTCTGATACGGAAGTTATTGCAGCAGCAATCGAGGCCTGGGGGATTGAAGCTGGGCTGCTGCGCTTGCGCGGCATGTTTGCCTTTGCGCTCTATAACACTCAGAATCACCGTTTACTACTTGCGCGCGACCGTGTTGGCATTAAACCTTTGTATTTTGCTCGTATGTCCCGGGGGTTGATCTTCGCTTCCGAACAGAAAGCATTGCTTGCTTCTCGCCGTGTTAATCCAGTTGCCATACATGATTACCTGGCTAAAGGCTACCCGATTACTCCTGACACTTGCTGGGCCGATATCCAGATGTTGGAGCCAGGCACATGGCTTGAGGTCGGCCCTGGTGGCACGCGAAAAGGAAGGTACTACAAATGGCGCCCCAACGAGAAGCCTGCCCTTGATTTGGAGATGGCTGTTGAGAAAACCAGGCAAACGCTCTCCGATGCTCTGCGATGCCACCTTATTTCTGACGTGCCGCTTGCAGCCTTCTTATCAGGCGGGTTGGATTCTTCTCTTTGTGTAGCTTTGCTGTCTCAGGGGCTCAAGCCTGGAATATACACCTTTAGCATGGGATTCGGGGATCCTGACTTCGACGAAAGCCAGGTTGCACGCCAGGTGGCTGAGCATTGTGGCACAGATCACCACGAGGCTCGCATGGAAGGTAGCCAGGGCGACCCAAATCTATTTCGTCGTATCCTGGAGCAGTACGACGAACCTTTTGGGGATAGTTCCTGTATCCCGACCTTTTTAATTTGCGGTGAAATACGTAAGCAAGTTAAAGTGGCACTCTCTGGAGATGGAGGCGACGAGGTTTTGGGTGGCTATCCCAGGTATTTGTATGCGCGGTGGCTGACGGCCTTGTCACATCTCCAGAAAGTGGGGCTGCTGCTCAGTCCACTATTTCATTTTTTGGAAAAACAAATGGGAACACGTGGGCGACAGGCAGCCAAAGCCTGGCGCCTCGCTCAGTTGCCACATCAGGAAATGCTGGGCTCCCTCAACATGTATTTTTCAGAAGATGAACGTCTGGCATTGTATTGGCCGGACTTTGCCCAACTCGCGCTGTCCATGGGGCCGACGGTCTCTCGATACGCGCGATTTATTTC
>JBHIDV010000302.1:0-3848 GCA_046760285.1 Sedimentisphaerales bacterium | reverse complement strand
TCAAATCCGGCCAGGTTCTTTCAAGGCAAGTTTCCGCAATATTTATAACGTTACGCATCCCGAAGCCGCCAGCGTAGCCCTGATATGCGCAGGTGCTGGATAGCCATCTATCGAGTATAACACATTTGTTTTCTTTCAACGCTGGTACTATTTTCTCCTGCCAGAGCTGAGCTCTGGCAGCCATATAGAGCAGAACTTCTGCTGCTGTGCTCATGGTGCTATGTTCGTGGCTGAGCAGAATTTTTCGTATTTTTTCGCCGATAGTAGTATCGCCGGGGTCGCGAAAACTGACGATTGGCACGCCTTGTTTTTGCAGCCAGTCAGCCAGGAGTTTGGTTTGCGTAGTTTTTCCGCAGCCATCCGGCCCATCAAGAACAATAAATTTACCTCGAAATTTGTTTTTTAAATTCTCGTTATTCAAATTTATTTTCCTGCCACAGACTCCCCAGAAAACTCAGAGAATAGTATTGTCCTTCCTGCGCAAGCAGCAATCCCATTCCACAGGTAATTCTGGGTCCCGCATCAAGTGCGGAATGACAGCGGTCAAGTCATCATTAACACAGTACCAGTATCCAGCATCAAGCATCGAGTATCCAGTACTTATCTTGTCAATTGGAAGTTTTCTTCGCCGAGTAGTTGTCTCATCTTTCGGCAGAAGTCCAGGTCGGGATTGACGCTCAATTCTTTGTTGGCGGCTGCGTAAACTCTTCCTTTGTCGGTTTTCACCGCGACATAAACCGGGCTTCTGCCTTTGTGGCGCTGGCAGATGCTGCGTATCTGCGCTACCTTCTGCTCGGTGACATCTTTTGCATCCAGATTTATTCTTACTCTGGCAGCTAATTTTTCGGTTACTTCATCCAGAGTTATCAACTCGAAGGCTATAATGTTGGGTTTTTCTCTTCTGCAATCCAGCTTTCCTCTTACAAAAACGACCGTATCGGTGACCAGAGCAGAGCGGAATCTATTCAGCACATCCGGGAACATCACCACTTCGACCTGGCCTTGCAGGTCTTCGAGTGTAAAGACCGCCATCTTTGAGCCGGCATTTCGGCCGGTCTTTGTCACGTTGAATCTTATTTTGGCTATCATTCCTCCGATAATGAGAGTCTGGCCCTCGTGGTTTTGAGCTAATTGTGAGCTGTTGTGCGTGGAGTATAAATTTATTATCTCAGCGTGGTGGCTCAGGGGATTGCTGGTGACATAGAAGCCGAGCACCTGCTTTTCATAAGCTAACATTTGCGGCTCAGGCCAGGGCGCAACATGAGGCAATTGCTTATGGTCCTGCGAATAGTCAGCTTCGCTGGCCACTTGCTCAAAGAAGGTCATTTGGCCGTTCTGTTTGTCTGCCGCCAGATGGGCGCCGATTTGCATTGCTTTGTCCAGTCCGGCTATCATCTGCGCACGATTTCCGCCCAGCCTATCGAAGGCCCCTGCTTTTATAAGGGCCTCGATAGTTTGCTTGTTGACCGCTCTTAAATCGACATTTTCGCAGAAATGGAAGAGGCTCTCAAATCGGCCAATCTTTTCACGAGCGGTGATAATTTGCTCGACCGCTTTTTCGCCGACGCCTTTAACCGCTGCCAGACCGAAGCGGATTACACCTTTTTTATCGCCGTTGTTTTTATAAACGGGTGTGAAGTAGACCCCACTTTCGTTAATATCCGGCGCCGAAACTGCGATACCCATTTCGGTGCATTCGTTGATGTAGTCCACGACCTTATCGGTGTTGCCCATTTCGTAGGTCAAAAGTGCCGCCATAAATTCGACCGGCCAATGGGCCTTCATATAGGCGGTCTGGTAGGCGATGAAGGCATAGCGGGTGGAATGGCTTTTGTTGAAGCCGTAGCCCGCGAATCGTTCTATAAGCTCAAAAATCTGCTGGGCCTGCAGACTGGTTAAGCCTTTAGCGCGACAGCCTGTGATAAATCTTTCCCTTTCCTTAGCGATGACTTTGGCCTTTTTTTTACTTATGGCCTTAATCAGGCCGTAGGCCTCCCGCAGTGGTATATCGCCCAGCCGATTGCAGATTTGCATTACCTGTTCCTGATAAACCATAATGCCGTAGGTTTCATCGAGGATTTCAGCCATAATAGGGTGTGGCAGATGCCATTTTGCGCCGTGCTTTCGGTCGATGTAGTCCGGGATTAGTATCATCGGACCCGGCCGATACAAAGCGTTCGCCGCAATGAGGTCCTCCAGCCGATCCGGCCTCATTCTCATCAGCATGCTCTGCATACCAGCTGACTCAAATTGGAAAACTCCTTTCGTCTTGCCATCTGAGAATAACTGGAAAACCGCCGGATCCGTATGATTGAGCTTTTCCAGGTCGATGTCCACGCCGTGAATATCCTTGACTAATTGCCGAGCCTCCTCTAACACACTGAGTGTTTTCAGGCCCAAAAAGTCCATCTTCAAAAGGCCCACTTTTTCGACCATTGGTCCTTCATACTGGGTTATGATGTCGTCAGAGCCGGGCGCCTTATACAGCGGCACGAAATTGGTCAACGGCTCATCGGCAATGACCACGCCGGCAGCGTGAACCGACGCATGGCGGGCAAGACCTTCCAGCTTCTTGCAGATGTCAATTACTTTTTTGGTCGGTTCACTTTGTTCGTAGGCCTCTCTTAACTGCGGCTCGGTCTTTAGAGCTTTATCCAGGGTCATATCGAGCGAAAAAGGAATAAGCTTGGCTAACCTGTCGGCTTCAACTAACGGTACGCCGAGCACTCTGCAGATGTCACGGATAACTGCTCGGGCCTTCATCGTTCCGAAAGTTATGATTTGTGCGACGTGGCCATATTTTTGCCGGACGTAGTCGATTATATTTGCCCGGTGAGCCTGGCAGATATCGATATCGATATCGGGCATTTCGTTGCGCTGCGGGTCCATAAATCGCTCAAACAGCAGGTTGTATTTTACGGGGTCCACATCGCACAATCCGAGGCAGTATCCTACGAGTGTCCCTACAGCGCTGCCTCTGGCGCCTATAGGGATGTTGTGTTCGTGGGCATACTTGCAAAAATCCCACACAATGAGAAAATAGCTGGCGAATCCTTTCGATTCGATTACGTCCAGTTCCCAATCGAGTCTGTCCTTTATTTCGTCGGTAATCTTGCCGTAGCGTTTTTTCGCTCCTTCATAGCATAATTGGGTGAGAAACTCTTCAGCCGTTGTGCCATCGGGAGGTTTGAAGCACGGGGCATGACGCTTTTTCAGGTCAAGCTCGACATTGCAGCGGTGGGCAATGGCTACGGTATTGTCGCAAGCCTCACTGTTATCAGCGAAGAGCTGCCGCATTTGGCCAGGACTCTTCAGGTAAACATCCGGCGGATAAATCATTCTGTCAGGCGCATCTGCTCTTTTGCCGGTGCTAATGGCGCAGAGACAATTGTGAGCCTCATGATCATCTTCTTGCAGGAAGTGCACATCATTAGTCGCCACCAAACCTACACCCATCTTTTTTGCAAGGTCGATTAGACCCTGACGGATCTCGTATTGCGTATCGCGTATTGCGTATTGCGTATTTTGTCTTCTGTCTTCTGTCCTCTGTCTTCCGTCTTCTGTCTTCTGTCCTCTGTCTTCTGTTTTCTGTTTTCTGTCCTCTGTCCTCTGGATTTCGATGAAAAACCTGTCGGGCCCAAAAATCTTCAGATAACTTTCTGTCGCAGAGATAGCTGCCTTTTCATTGCCCTTGGCAATTTCGACTGCCATCTCACTTTTCAGACACGCTGAGGTGCATATAAGGCCTTCGTTCAATTCCGTCAGAATCTGCTTATCAATTCTTGGCCGATAATAAAATCCATCCAGATAGCCTGCACTGGCCAGTTTCAGCAGATTTTGATAGCCGA
>JBHIDV010000301.1:0-3858 GCA_046760285.1 Sedimentisphaerales bacterium | reverse complement strand
GATTTG
Organism: Sedimentisphaerales bacterium; assembly: GCA_046760285.1. Classification (GTDB taxonomy): domain Bacteria; phylum Planctomycetota; class Phycisphaerae; order Sedimentisphaerales; family Anaerobacaceae; genus JBHIDV01. The sequence goes on along the minus strand of JBHIDV010000301.1, from coordinate 3,852 downwards.
ATGACAAGATTATCGGCGATGGCAAGCCCGGCAAATACACGAAACTGCTGATGCGAGAATTCCGCCAATTTACGGTATAAGTTTATCCTTCTTATTGGCCACAAAGAGGCACAAAAATTTCAATTATTATTGCCACAAAAAGGCACAAAAAGCACAAAAAAATATCCTTTTGAGCCTTTTCGTGGCTAACTCTTGAAGAAAATCGCAAAGACCAGAATGCACACCAGCGCTATAGCGGCAGGCACAAGGAAAATCTGACGCCACTGAAATTTCTCTTCTTTCTTGAACTTGTCCATAATCACGCCGGCAACCCGCGTACCCAATAAGAGCCCCACACCTGTCGTGGCAGCAAAAATAAGTGCCTGCATCGTACTAAGGATTTCCTTCGATGCTACGCTTTTTGTGAAGATTTGGCCGGCAATAATGAAAAACACATAAGCAAGCCCATGCAGCGATTGCGTGAGGATGATGAGCCACCACGGCCTTTCCAGCAGATATATCAGATATAGAACAAGCCAGCAGGCAGCACCAACCACCAATGTCCACTTGTAACCGAGACTACCTAATAGTACGCCCAGCGCAAAGAATGTAGCGATTGCCTGAACTACCTGTGCGATGGCCATAGAACCGGGGACGTTTTTGCTGGCAATACCGATATCCTGCATAAATCGTGCTGTGCCCTGGAAGTAGAACTGCATTAGTCCGGCGATAATCATTGAAATAACCACAAACAGCAAAAAGTTTCCGTCACCGAGCATCTGTATTGTTTTTACCAGAGGAGCTTGAGCTTCAGCCGGGGTGGGCGGGGTAGCAGGCAGCAAGATGCAGCCGAGGCCCATAATCAGCGACAAGGCCGCTGCCAGGAAAAGGCAGTCGCGGCCCTGCACTTCGGTCTTGAATTTCCATCGCCAGCCGGTCAGAAAATAACCTGCCAGTGCCCACGCCACAGGTGCCCAAAGGAAAATCTTTCCGGAGGCTGCATCGACCGCCGCCTCGTCGGTATAGACCTTGCCCAACTGATGAAACATCACCGAGTTGACCAGCGGCAGAGTAGCTGCATAGAAAATCGAATAAAAAAGCATCACTACAAATAGAGCTTTAAAAGATGTTTTGCGAGCGGCAATAAACAAAAGCACTGCGCCGAGAAGGTGAGAGATAGTAAGTATCCACTCGGCATTAAAATATTTGTCGGCCAATTGCCCGGCGAGTAACGGCGATACTATGCACGCCAGAGGTAAGGTAGCGTAAATCCATCCGGTCTGCTTGCCGGTCATTTTCAATGGCCCTAATAGCCGTGCCGCCAGCACTGGAAACCAGGCCCCCCAGATGGCGTACTCCATAAACATCGCAAAGCTCAAAGCCAGATACAATTGCCAGGTCATTTTGTTCTCCTATCCTTATCTTAGTTACGTGTTAAAACGCTTGCAGCCTCTCTGCTGCCAGCTTGATATCGCCGAACCGGTCGTCACCTGCTTCGCGCTCGATTGCTAAGGCCCCTTCAAAGCCGATTTCTTTAAGCGTGTTCAGAAATGCTTCCGGCCCTACTTGTCCCTGTCCCCAGGGCACTTCTGTGCCCCAGGTGCCTTTCCTGTCTGTCCGTATCGCGTCTTTGATGTGAATGTGTTTAATCCATGGTGCCAGCACCCTCATCGCTTCGATGGGGTCGCCCTTATCGTAAAGAATCATATTCGCCGGGTCAAAATTGACCGCTATCGCTGGATGATTCAATTTTTCCAAAAAGGCTCTGAGCTCTTGAGCTGTTTCCTGACCGGTTTCTAACAGCAGCAGGATGTCTTTCTCGCTGGCCACATCAGCTAAGCACTTAATCCGGTCATAAAATTTCTTGGCGTATGCCGGGTCACTTTCGTCAATGAATCCAGCGTGCATCGATAGATATTTGACGCCCAGTTTTACAGTGATGTCGGCTGCGCCTATAAACAGCTTGTGGTTCTGCTGCCAGTACTCATCTGGCCCAATTCCTCCTGTCACTTTTATGCTTTCCAGCGTCGAATAGTCTTCCTGCGGAAAATCTATCATGGTGCTGGTTATTATCCAGTTCTGCTTCTTGATGGCAGCAAGCACTCCGGCATCTTCCACAGCGGGTCTTATCCCCAAATGTACGTGCTCAAGGCCCAGCTTATTCATCGCCTCTGCCACCCCAGTGACATCTGTTCTTAGCGACCAACTACAAACTCCGACCGGCCAATCTTTACATTTCATTGTGCCATTCTCCAATTTTAAGCGTTTAACCAGTTATCAAATACCATAGCCATCCCCAAGCTCGGACTCCGCTTCGCGGGAGTCTTTCGCTTGAGGCCGCCACACATGATGCAGTTTTATGGGGTGGCAGCCTCAAAGCCGTAGGCTTTGGGGATGGTTTTTTTTGGCTCAACATGTATCTCCGATTTAACAGGTTCTCGCTTAGCTAATCACAACTTTTTTGCCCTTCCTTGCTGATTCCTTTTCCGCCTCTACAATTTTAACCGAATTCAGCGACTCGGCCAACGTTGTTATCGGCTCGACCTTTTCGCCGCTCGCTGCCTTTACAAAGTGTGCTATTTCCAAGAACCAGCCATCGTTTTTTTCCACCTCCGGCGTAAAGGCCTGTCCCTCCACAGGACAAACCCTAAACTGTGGCTGCCGCGTCAGGTCATAAACCAGCGTTGCTTTGGCCATAGCAATGTTAAAGCTCATCTCGAACCCAAAGCCCGGCATCATGGCCCAGCCGCCCTCCGCGGTTACTACCTTGTCATCGTCATAAAGATATTGCGTGACTATATGCAGGAGCTCTCCGCCGGGAGCCTTTGCCGCGAAGCTGGAAACCGCACGTGGCATTCCAAATAGATACTGCACGTAGTCAGTGTCGTGAATGTGTAAGTCCAGAGCTACTCCTCCACTGCGTTTTTCGTCAAGGAACCAGTTGTCTATACTCCAGGTCGGAGGCGCGCCTAAGCGTTGAAATGTCGCCGCGATGACTTTGCCGTACTTGCCGCTATCGACCATCTCTTTTGCCTTTGCATATTCCGGCCAAAATCTTACGCAATGCCCGATCTGCAGCACCTTTGAGCTGCGTTTTGCTTCAGCGACCATACGCTGGCAGTCTTGTACATTCAGCGCCATTGGCTTTTCGCACATAACATTAAGGCCTGCTTGCAGAGCTTTAATAGAATAATCGGCATGCAAGTAGGTCGGCAACGTAATCGAGACCGCATCGAGATTGCCAGAGGCGATCATCTTTTCAAAATCTGAATATAACTCTAAGCTGCTGAAATCAACCGGCTCTTCTGCCTCCCCGACATTGCCTACTGCTGTTTTTGAATCTTGCTCTATATTCGGATTTACATCACAGATAGCTGCTACCTGGACACCTTCCAGCGCCTTATAGCACTTGTAATGCATCCGCCCCATAAACCCAAATCCTGCAATTCCTATTCTTATCATACGCATGTCCTCTTTTTATCCAAACCCAAACTTATCTGTATTTGTCATCCCCACCTGTTTAGCAACAGGCTGGGTTCAACAACTCTATTTATTCTGGGCGAACATTCTATCAGGCCTGGCCATATTATCAAACTCATTTCTGAAAAATTTGTGAAAGATGCATCTAACCACAAGCTCGCGGCCACTATTGAGCCAAGAAAGCCGAAACTATCGGCTGCTACCGCAGGGTGGACGCCATCTTTATCATGCCAGCAAAGGTCTATTGTTGCCAGAACCTATTGCCAAAACACGATTGAATTGGTAGAATTTACAAAATTTTAACTGCTTGCAGTATTACTGATGAAGAGACGCATAGCGTGGTCGAGACGCTAATGGAAATCCTGCAAGGAAATGAGAAACTATGAGACGTCG
>JBHIDV010000300.1:0-3871 GCA_046760285.1 Sedimentisphaerales bacterium | reverse complement strand
TTAGTACTACAGCGCAATGTAACATCGAAAACCCTGTTTTTGAACTAAAATCCGAAGCCCCCCTGCTTTCGCAGGGGTAAACTTGTCCCCGCGAAGGCGAGAATCCGAAATCCGAAAGGGGTTCCCCAAACGCAAAAGAATGCGTTTGGGGGCCCCAAACAATATCGAATGTCCAAAATACAAATTTCCAAAACAAAATTGGCCCTCCGGCAGCAACAGACGTTTGGTATTTTGGTAATTTGAATCTTGAATTTGTTTCGTATTTCGAGATTCGGATTTCGGATTTGACTCGATTGACATAAGTGTATATAAATATTACCTTATAAGCAATGCTCGACACGAAGTTGCGCTGTAGTATTAGACTTGCCTTTGCACAAGGCTTAGTGACCTTAATAGCAACAATTTATCTCCACCAGATTTATCTTGTAATGGCCAAACATCCTCACCTGTCCTGACTTTGCTCAAAATCTCTTTGACCTTCGCCACGATTTGTGGATGCTGTTCGGCAATGTTCTTCTGTTCACCAACGTCAGATTTCAAATCGTATAGTTCGATAGATTTTGAAGGTGCCAGCCGAATTGCCTTGTAATCGCCGATACGAACAGCCTGCTTCGAGCTTCCTTCATGAAATTCCCAGTATAGGTATTCGTGTTTTTGCTGCGGCCTTGACAGCAAGGCAGGTACCAGAGAAATCCCGTCAATATCTTCTGGAACCACAGCGCCGGTGAGTTCCGCAAAGGTGGGCAGGATGTCCCAAAAGGCGGATACGTAATCACATTGGCTGGCTGCCCTGATTCGGCCTGGCCAATGGGCAATCATAGGAACTCGAATCCCGCCTTCATATAAATCACGCTTAATGCCCTGGAGAGGTCCATTACTGTCAAAGAAATCTGGATCAATGCCCCCTTCTTTATGAGGCCCGTTATCACTGCTGAACATAACTAATGTGTCCTGGTCGATTCCTAATTGTTTCAGCTTTCTGAATATTCTGCCGACATCACGGTCCATACGCGAAATCATAGCAGCTTTGCCCTTTTCAGGCTCCGGCCAGTCTTTTTCTTTGTAGATTCCGTAATCAGGGACTTCCATTCCGTGTTCACCAAACCGACCGGCCTCATTGTTGGCGTGAGGGATCGTATAAGCAAGGAACAGAAAGAATGGCTGATTTTGCTGGTCGATGAACTGCAGCGCAGCTTCCGTGAAAAGGTCATGGGAATAGTCAACCTTTTTGCTTGCCAGGCCGACCAAAGGTGCCTGATTTTCCTTATGGTGTTTCTCTGGGTGCATAACGACATTTTTCAGCGGCACCTTTTTGCCATTTTTCCAGAGAAAATCAGGATAGTAATTGTGGGCATGCCACATGCTTAGATAGCCGAAGAAGTAGTCAAATCCAGCGGTGTGAGGGTCATCTGGTGGTGGCGGATGTCCAATACCCCACTTTCCGATGCAGGCGGTAGAGTATCCGGCACCTTTGAGAATTTTTGCTATGGTGATTTCTTGAGGTTTCATCAAGACATCAACATTGCCGCGTACTGTGCAGTGGCCGGTATGCTTGCCTGTTATCAAGGCGCAACGGGACGGTGCACAAACGGTGCTGCCAGCGTAGTGCTGGGTAAAGCGCATGCCTTCAGCAGCCATCTTATCCAGATTTGGCGTCTTGATTCGTTTCTGCCCATAGCAGCCGAGATCTCCGTATCCAAGGTCATCTGCTAAGATATAAATAATGTTTGGCTTGTCCGCCGGCGGCGGATTACTTGGCCAGTGCGCAGTTTGGAATGAGCAACTATCAATCGTGGAGGTTCCAATCGCAGCGGCCATTAGGCTGGCATCTCTAAGGAACTTTCTCCGTGATACTTGCATGATTTTTTCCTCGTCACAACTATATCCGTTAAATTTCAGAATTGGAGAGCGTCTTGTTCAACTCACTACTGCCGGCACATATCGCAACTCTCGAAAACTCCATATCCACCGGTTGCCAGCAGAAGCTCCTCAAAAGATACTGCTGGCGCTTCTAAGCCTTAAACCTGCTGGAGAAATACCGATATCCCTTTCCTTACCATCATTACGGCTATTGCTGCTAATAGCAGACTCATTATTTTCGAAAGGGCCTTGGAACCTGCCTCACCCAGGACCTTTATTAGAATTGAAGATAAACTAAAAATAATACCAGCCAGCAGAATGTTAACCAAGACCGATATTAGCGTAGCAAACAACCCATATTGTGAGATTATTACCATGGAGGTGGTCAAAACTGCCGGCCCTACGATTAACGGAGTTCCCAAAGGGACCACTCCGAGTTCCTGAGATGGTATCCGCCGTTTCTTGACGGGATTGATAATATCGGTAACAGCAAGACAAAAAAGTATTGCTCCGCCGGCAATCATAAAATCGGCCATGGTGATACCTAACACCTTAAAAACTGCTCTGCCTAAAAATATAAAACCAACAGCTAAGGATATGGCCGTGAGCATGGACTGAATAATAATTTTTGTTCTTTGAGCTGGCTCTACTGCCTCAGTTAGAGAAATGAAGATAGGAAGTACGCCAATGGCATCGACAGCCACAAATATCGAAATAAAAGATAGTAGGATATTCCTGCCCATATCTCTCTCGTAAACAGTAGCTCCAAAGCGAAATCCAGACTTCAAAAAGGTTAGATACTTACTTGAATTTGGGGCTCATCTGGCCGCAATTAGAAAGCAAATTTAACCCGCATACAAGAGCGAAAACACACAGTCTTCCCATCTATTCAGCCTGCGTTTTTTACTGTTCTCCGCCTTGCGGCTTAGCTCTTTTTACCACAAAGAAATACACTATCGCTCCTACGCAGTAAAAGCTCAGAGAAAGCAAAATTGCGGCACCCCATATCAGTTTGTCATATTCGCCGTTTTTTGTCAGTGGATAGGCAAACTTCGATGCGGGTCGCTTCAAGCAGTCAATAAGCATAATGATGGAGAAGACCACCGCTGCGATTGTCAATAGTGCCCAAAATACACCAACACCGAAGACCGGCCTAATAGGCCACCACGGAAACCTGCATATCATTGCCATAAGAAAACCTCCCAAGGTAGTTCGTAGTTTATAGTTGATAGTTCGTAGTCCGTAAACTATGAAACGGATTACCTGGCGCATTTTACCATCAAAATATTTACTGCCCAAATTTATTTTGGGGATTTTCATGTTTAGCCGTCGCCATCTAATAAAGAAAATTAGCCACGAAAAGGCACAAAGAAGCACAGAAATTTATATTGTTTAGCCCTGCCATTTATGGCAGGGTTTTTGTTTTTTTAGACACGGATTCACACTGATTTACACTATTTTTATTGCATTTATCTTTTTCCTTTTGAGCCTTTTTTGTGGCAATATTAGTTAGCCCAGGCAGTCTCTATTAAGATGAAAAATAAACACAAACTTATATGAAAATATGGTATAATTTGATGACGTGAAAAAAGAATTGAACATTGAATAAATGTAGGTTGTGCAGGCACGGCTCGGTTGACATTTTAGTTATTGTTGAGTATAATACAGCCATCGTGTTAGCAGGAGATGAAACGATGACCAAGTTACTTGCTCAAGCCTTCGAGAAGGCATCGCAACTGCCGGAGAATCTTCAAGATGAGCTCGCCAGAGAGTTGATTGACGAGCTAACATGGGAGGGACGCTGGGAGCAGGCGCTTGCAGAGTCTTCTGATTTGCTCGACAAGATGGCTGAGAAGGCCATAGAGGACTACCGAGCTGGTCGAACTAAGGAAATAGGATTCGACGAGCTTTGAAATCTCATCTTACAGCCGAATTTATAGATTGTTTTAAGCGCCTTCCAGATCACACAAAGCGAAGCGCCCGCAGAAGCTATCAGTTCTGGCGAAAGAAT
>JBHIDV010000299.1:0-3871 GCA_046760285.1 Sedimentisphaerales bacterium | reverse complement strand
TGAACGTAAGCTCTGTTAAAACAAAGCGTTATGAAAATAAAAGCCGTTGCAGACGCCGGGAAAACAAACCCAAACAAACCCAATTTCAAACCAAGTGTACTCTATGTGAATTCTTTTTGTTTTTCACTTTTCTTTGCCCCAGCTATAATCTGGCCATGCAGACCTGGACGATACAAAAGCTCTTAACTTGGGTCACGAGGTACCTTGCCGATAAAGGTATTGACTCACCTCGACTAAGTGCAGAACTTTTGCTTAGCCACGTTCTTGAAATGAAGCGCATAGAATTGTATACACAATTCGATAAATCTGTTCCCAAGGAGCAATTGGACAGATTGCACGATTTAGTAAAACGAGCCGGCCAGCACGAGCCTATCGCATATCTTGTGGGCAAAACCGAGTTTTATTCACTCCAGCTTGAAGTCAGCCCCGATTGTATGATACCTCGGCCGGAGACGGAACTACTTGCAGAACGTGCTATTGAATTTTTGCGAACGCGCAGCGGCCTTCAATTCGTCTGTGACTTGTGCACCGGCTGTGGCTGTATTGCCGTGGCTATTGCCAAGAACGCACCTTTCGCCCGGATAATCGCGACTGATATCTCCGATGCTGCTCTTCGCGTCGCCGCTGCGAATGTCGAAAAGTATCAGCTAAAAGATAGAATTGAGCTTTTGCACGGCGATTTATTTGACCCTATTATGCCGCAATTAGACGTGCACAAACCTGCCCTGAGCGAGGGACCCCGCTCCGCGGGAACCCAAGCCGAAGGGTTTGACTTGATTGTGTGCAATCCACCTTACATAAGTGGGCCTGAGTTCGAAGGGCTCGAGAAAAATGTAAAAGATTACGAACCGAAGTTGGCCCTATATGCAGGGGATAATGGGCTGGATATTTATCGCAAGATTATTGAAAAGGCCGATGAATTTCTAAAGCCCGATGCTGCGTTAATGTTAGAGATAGGCTATGCGCAAGGACGGGCTATTAAAGAGCTGCTTGAAAAAGCTGGTGCTTTCGCCGAAATTAAAATCGAAAAAGACTTGCATAATAACGACCGAATCATGGTTGCAAGAAAAACATTAATCTGATTATACAATAAATAAAAAAAGCCTTTTTTATCGGCTCTCCCAGCGAGATAAGTAAACTTTTGCTGAGAGTAACACCTTGTTATTGCGGCGGTTAGGAGAAAAACGGAGACTCAGAAGGGTTTTTTCGGCAAAAATGCTGAAAAAAAACATTGCATTTTGTCGGGTGTTGATGTACTCTAACTATGAGTGACTCTGGCAGATTATGGAGGAGCAAGTCATGAGAAAGTGCGTGGTGGCTTTCATATTGGTGGTGGCAATATCATTTTTAAATAACCCCGCCCACGGTTCCTTGGTCAGTTATTATTCCGACGAAGTCTCCGAGTGGGCAACTTTTGATGTTGTATCCTCTCTGCATATTTCTGAGATCGCTTCTGTCGAGCCGACAATGAACGCCGAAGGCAGCTTAATATTTACCCTTACGACAACGGTTACAAATCAAAGTGACATTATCTGGACAGGTTATGTACTGACACTTGACCCAACAGGTGCTGCCACATTTGTTGAAGGAACTGCCGGAAGTACAAAATTCGGGACGGTAGTGCATCCAGATCCTTGGACTGTCGAGTTCTGGCAGCCAGAGCCTGTGCTACCTGGCCAGGTCGTTACGCTTCAATTTGATATAAACGTTTCCGGTCCACCCCCTCACATCTTTACTTTGTCACAGAATCCCATTCCTGAGCCGGCTACGGCAGTATTACTCGGTTTGGGTGTTCTGGCTTTACTGCTAAGGCCAAAAAGGGCAATTGCCCCTTCCTCACGGTCGGGGCTCTGTTTGACAAAATAATCAATAAGAGATAACAGTATTAATTTTATATCGGCTGAGTTTTTCTCGGCCGGACAATTCGCGAAGCTCGATAAGAAATGCTATCCCTACGACTTGTCCGTCTATTTTTTCAATGAGTTCGCAGGCCGCTGCCATCGTCCCGCCCGTTGCCAATAAATCATCAACCATCAAGACCTTTGCGCCCTTAACTATAGCATCACTATGTACCTCTAAAGTGTCGGTGCCGTATTCCAAGTCATAGCTGACGCTTTCGGTCTTGAAAGGCAGCTTGCCTTTCTTACGTATGGGCACAAAGCCGACCCCAAGCTTTCTTGCAACTGCCGCTCCAAATATAAATCCCCTCGCTTCCACAGCAGCGACATATTCGATGCCCACCTCTGTAAAACCAGCGCATAAGGCATCTACCGCTGCTGAAAATGCCTTCGGGTCGGCCAATAATGGTGTGATATCGCGAAATAAAACTCCCTTTTTCGGCCAGTTAGGTATGTTTCGAATGTATCCTTCGAGATTAATTCCTTTTGTCATCTAATGTCCTTCCATGGTCATGGAAGACAGAGGACAGATTTCTGACTTCTGATTTCCGATTTCTGACTTCTGACATCTGACATCTTGTGTCAATTATCAATAGTCAATATACATTAGTCAATAATCAATTGGTGCTACTGTTCATTCATGTATTCATAAAGCTTAGTAAGGGCGTCACGGCGAATCTGGCGAACACGCTCCCGAGTCAAGCCTAACTTCTTGCCAATCTCCCTCAACGCCATCGGCTTACGACCACCAAGACCATAATGCAACCGCAAAACATAGGCCTCCCGAGGCTCAAGCTGCGTGAGCAACCGCAGGGCTTTTGCTTTCTCTTCATCTGCTACCAGCACATCCTCCGGCCGGCCTGCACTTCGGTCCTCCAAAGTCGCCTCCAGTCCGCCGGAGGCGGAGCTTTCGTCCGAACCTTCCTCGCTATAAGTATCCCTTACGGAGCCGAGGACCTCTACGATCCGATGTATGACCTTGGCCTTGCGCAGAGGCATCTGCATAATATCGGCCATCTCTTCTGTGCTTGGCGTCCTGCCCAGCCTACTTTCCAGTTCCGCGGTAGTATGACGCCATTGGTTTATCAACGCCACCATATAGGTGGGAATATGGACCGGCTGAATATTCTCCAAAAGAGCACGCTTAATACTCTGCTTTATCCACCACGCTGCATAGGTGCTGAAGCGAACCCCACGAGTAGGGTCAAAGTAATCCACCGCTTTTATAAGGCCGAGATTTCCCTCCTCAATCAAGTCTGCCAGACTCATCCCCCGGCCAGCATACTTCTTGGCGATATTAACCACCAGCCTCAGATTGCTTCGCACTAACTGTTCTCTGGCCCAGGGGCTGTTTTCTTCGACAACAAGTTTGCCTAAAAAGTGCTCTTGCTCTTCTGTCAGCAGTGCTGCTTCGTCAATCTCTTTGAGGTATTCTTTTATAGTAGCATCAAAAGCTATAGCTTACCCTCCGCCCGGTCCCCGCTCTTGCCTTCGCCTGCTGCCTCGTCTTGCGACGAGAGTCGCAGAGGCAAGCCAGAAGGCGCGGGGCATAAAGGGCAAATTGACCCGCTCCACCGGTGGTGGATACGGCGGATTGAGTTTTTTACCTTACCTTCCTCTTATAGGACGATTGGTTATCAGCCAAGCATAAATTTATTTTGAGATATCGGCCAAATATGCCCACAGCTTTAGCCCGTTGAATCGTCAGATGTACGACGGGTTAAGAGCAAAGTCCAAATCTTGACTGTTGTTAGAGAAGCCTCATCATAACATGTGAATAGGCTCCCAGCCGGCGTAATACAAAGAAAAACGGGGCCTATACCACATAATCAGTATAGGCCCCGAAATAAGGCATAACATTAAGCAACATCAGCTCTTCGCTTGGGAAGCCTTACGGTGAAGGGCACTCTATCTACCTCTGAAATCACTCTTGAACGCGCGCAGGATACAGCCGAATATCGTCAATGTAAACC
>JBHIDV010000298.1:0-3874 GCA_046760285.1 Sedimentisphaerales bacterium | reverse complement strand
CCCCAAACGAATTTTTTACTGCTGGCAGTAAAAAATACCTGTGTTTTTCGCTGCGCCGCAGCGAAAAATCCGTTTGGGCAACCCCTCTGCATCCGGCAGCACGCTTCGAGCTAATTTGGACAAGATTTACAGGATTATCCTGTTTATCCTGTCTAAAAATTGGATTAGGGGACCACCTCAAAGTCTCGCAGGCTACGAACCGGAAGACCTTCTGCAACCAGTTCTGCAACGAGCTGATATTCGCCAGCTTGTTTTGGAACCTTCTGCTCAAACGATAAAATCTCTCGGCCAAGACTATCAACCGTACAGGTCTTTGACTGTTCGGAAATAATTTTACCTTTATGTAAGATACGAAGATGCACGCTTCCCTTCCAGTCTTTATATAAGTCATTAATCACAAAAACAGGGACTTTGATTTCTGTTCCCGGCGAGAGCTGCTCGTCCCACATATCAATCATAAGACCAACAGGCGAAAATGCATCACGAACATATTTTTCAAAGTTAGGTTCAAATTCCAAGGTCTCTATATCCAGAAAATGGTCACTGGTTGCACCGCCTTCGGGTCTGGGTTTGTCGCCTGGCCGAGAATATGTAAGTCCGCAGAAATGCAAGACCCCGGCACATTCACGATGACACCGCCAAAACTCGGTCAAGGCAGCCAAATAACGTGCGTAAAGCAGCCGACGTTGTGCCACAGTGGAATTTGGTCCAAGCAGCTTACTATATATCTTGTCTGTCAAACAAGTTGGCATTCCAGTACGGTCAAGCCATAACCAGGCATACTCATTTATTATGATAGGAAGGTTATAGTCTTTCTGGATGTCCCTTACGCGAGGTTTGCTGGAGGTCTTGGCCAAATCCGACAATCTGAAATCTCCTCTGCCCCACTGAATCTTGCTAAATAGATACGGGTGTGTTTCGATACAGTCGGCATTACTTTGCGGCTCGGCCCAGCCGTTCTCCCAGGGACGGTTAGATAAATCAAGGTGGCGGACAGCAGCAATAGCCTTGCCCGTTTCTTGGGTGACGCTCTCATTCTGTGCATCCCAGATGACCACACAGGGATGATTCCAGCGCTGGCGCATCCATTCGGTATATTCTTTGATGATTTGTTCGCTCTCGGGGTTTTCCGGTGCCTTGTTAAGCAGCCAGATAGGAAACTCATCTTGAATCAAGAAGCCTTCTTCATCAGCGACCTCGTACCATATTTCGGGCGGAAAGCCGATACAGTAACGGATTGAATTCCAGTGCATGCTCTTGAATTTCCGATGAAGCCGACGCACCCACTGCCTTCGCCAGGGCAAATCAGAACGGTTGGCATCCTCAAAGAAGCGAAAGATACAAACATTGGTTCCCCGCATAAAATAGGGTTTGCCGTTCAGAATAGCTCGGCCAGATTCCTTATCGAATCGAAACGACCGCATACCAAAGCGGGTGCGTAACGTGTCGGTGCCGATGCCCAATTCCAGCTCGTACAGGAAAGGATCTTCTGGTGACCAGAGCCGGCAATCGTGGATGCCGAAGCGACCGCGAAATGGATAGTACTTGTCATCATCAAGCTTCTTCACGAAGTATCGGCCTGAGAAGACCACTCGGCCGGTCTCTGCTTCACGAATTCTAATGGTGACGGTTATTTGCTCCTTGAGGCTCGGATTTTGGACATCGGCAACCACGCGGATAGTTTTACTTTCTACTTCCGGGACGATTTGGACGTTCTCTATATAGGGTGCGCCGGTAAGAATCAGCTCAACCGAATCGTATATGCCGGGTATATATAGGTATTTCTCAAAGTCCCAGCCGGTGGGCATACCATCCGGCAGGGATTCTCGGTCAGCGCCGACACGTATAATCAGCTCATTTTCTTGGCCCAAGCCTTTTAGAAATTTCTTTACATCCATAAGAGCAGGTGTAAAACATGGCAGATGTTCTCCAACAAATTTGCCGTTTAGAAATACTTTCGTGCCGTATTTTGCCTTGTGGATTTTCAAGATGGCAACTGCCGGAATTGCTCCTTCGATGGTGAATGTGCGACGGTACCAGAAAGCTTGCCGGCGTTCGCTCTTTTTGCCCACTTCGAGAAAAGCTGGTCTTGCCATATCAACTAACCCTGGCACCGGCACCTTATGCGCGAAGCGATTAGGGATGGAATCCATAGTACCTTGGGCAATCTCCCAAGTACCATCGAGGCTGATGATATGTCTAAGACCCCGCCTGAAAGGCGGGGCTAAATATTTAGCCCCACGCCTGCCCTGAGCGAAGTCGAAGGGTTTTACGTGGGATTCAGGTTCAGCACAAAATGCCCTATTTTTTACTGCCGGCAGTAAAAAATTCGCAACAAACAATATAAGAAGAATGGACAGCAATTTAGGGGTTCCCCAAACGCAAAAGAATGCGTTTGGGGGCCTCTTAGAAATTATTTGATACATAATTAGTTTCCTTTTTTATACGTTTGGGACCCTGCTTTGCGGGAACCCTTCTGCCTAAAGCTCTGAACATTGCTAATAAATTTTCAGTTGGTGTATTACACTGAATATTGTGAATCGTATTAAAAACAAAACCATTTTTCTTGCCAAAAATTTTGACTCGTTCGGTGACTTGCTCGAACACTTCTTCAGGCGTGCCGAAAGGAAGAGTTTGTTGAGTATCTACCCCGCCACCCCAGAAGATTATCCTGCCGCCGTATTTTTCAACTAAGCGCTGCGGGTCCATGCCTCTGGCAGAAGTTTGAACCGGATTTAAGATATCGAACCCGGCTTCGATAAAGCCCTCAATCAATGGCTCACAGCCACCACAGCAATGTTTTATTGTCTTCCATTTTGTATTTGCATGAATCCAGTCGTTGAGTTTCTTGCTGTACGGTAGATACAATTCTCTATAAGTGTCTGGCGAGCAGAAAAGGCTGTTCTGTGAGGCTAAATCTGTCCCATCCAGAAACACAACGTGCACTTTATCCCCGACGGATTGATAAATACGTTCGAGATTCTTTATCGCAATTTCTGCCTGGCCTGCAAAGACCTCTCTAATATATTCTCTTCGTGAGATAGTGCTTATGTACCATTCTTCGATGTCACGAATTCCTTTTGGGTCTTTCATCCACGGTGCGGGTACACGCGCTATGTCACCAAACGCTGTACCCGGAAAGCCCGCTGCAATCGCCAGGTCGGTGCTCTCATAAAGCTCATTTGCCTTATGTTCGTAGTATTTCAGATCTGCTTCACCGATTAGCGTAAACTCTTCCAGATTATCTGCCGGATTTAGCCGGTCTTCATCAATCGGTTTCTGGCGAATAATCGAGTCAAAATAGAAGCCGCCTTGGGGCATCTTAGCCGAAGCTGGGACCGATTTATCACCCTGTGGGTACATCAGAATATCCCCGTTGGGTTCCGGGTCAGTATTGAACTTGCCCGGCACCAGCACGTTTGTGCCGTCAAAAGTTCGCCAGGGCTTCCAATCTGCGTTCTCGAAGCCAAACATATTTTTTGGCCCTGGCAGATTGACCACATCAATACCCAGCGCCTCGCGCAAATCAGCAGCAACTTCTCCCAGCATCTGATAAGGCTCAACAATCTTCACTGGCTCGCCGGGTTCGTCCAGACCAAGTGCCTGCCGGAGCTTAGCCACTACACTAACGTGGGCGCCAGAACAGACTGTTCCGCCCAAATCCACAGGGACACGATCTGTAGGTTCATAGTTTAGCGCTTTTAGTACTCTTTGGCGTGAATTCATACTACTTTATATCTCCCTTCTTACTTATTGGATAATCACTACCGTTTGGTTCATCTGTGGTGCTGTTGCTGGAAAGTAAATATTTCGGGGTTCCCCAAACGGATTTTTCGCTGCTGCCCAGCGAAAAATACAGGTATTTTTTACTGCA
>JBHIDV010000297.1:0-3876 GCA_046760285.1 Sedimentisphaerales bacterium | reverse complement strand
GGCAGTCGAATATGCAGGCGCAGGTGCTTCAACACTGTCTGTGCCACAGCGGGCAACGATAACCAATATGGGAGCAGAATTGGGTGTAACAACCAGTATTTTCGGCAGCGATGAACAGACCAAAAGATTTCTCGCTGCCCAGAAGCGAGAAAAAGAGTATCAGCCCTTGGCAGCCGATGCAGATGCTGAGTATGACCGTATCATAGAAATAGACTTGTCAGAGATTGAGCCGATGGCTGCCTGTCCATCTTCGCCGGATAACGTCAAAACGGTCAGAGAGATTGCCGGCCTTCAGGTAGGCCAGGTGGTAATAGGTAGCTGCACGAACTCCAGCCTTGCCGATTTAATGATGGTGGCGAAGGTGCTAAAGGGCAGGCGGATAAATAATATGGTCGAATTTGCTATCGCTCCGGGCAGCAGAGAAGTCTTGAATATGCTGGCGGAAAATGGGGCGCTGGCAGATATGATTTCAGCCGGTGCTCGCATTCTCGAAACCGGCTGTGGCCCGTGCATCGGCCAAGGCTTTTCACCAGCGGATGAGGTAGTTAGTCTGCGTACATTTAACAGGAATTTTCCCGGCAGAAGCGGCACCGCAGGCGACCAGGTCTATCTGGTCAGTCCCGAGACGGCGGCTGCTTCAGTTCTGACCGGCCGAATCACCGACCCCCGCGATTTGCCAAAACTGCTGGGTATAGAATACCAGAAAATAGAATTGCCGGACGAGTTTTTTATAAACGACAATATGATTGAGCCGCCTGCAAGTCTCCAGGAGGCGGCGAGGGTAGAGGTTTTGCGCCCGCGTTCGATTGTCGTGCCCGAGGCGCCGCCGCCACTGCCGCAGCAATTGCGAGCAAAGGTCCTGATTAAGTGCGGCGATAAGGTTACCACCGACCATATTATGCCCGCCGGGACTTTTTTGAAATTGCGCTCCAATGTGCCAGAGTATGCAAAGCTGGTTTTCAATTGTTTTAACGAGCAAGACAGACCCACATTCGCTCAGCGGGCCCTTCAGTTAAAGAAAAAAGGTATCGCCGGTGTCATTGTAGCAGGTGAAAGCTACGGCCAGGGCTCATCAAGAGAGCACGCGGCACTTTGCCCAATGTATCTGGGCGTGCGGGCAGTTTTAGCTAAAAGTATTGAGCGAATCCACAAGGCTAATTTGATTAACTTTTGCATCGTACCTATAGAATTTACCAAGAAAAGAGATTACGACAAAATTAAGCCTGATGACGAGCTCGTAATTGATAATCTGCTTGAAGCAATAGAAGATGGCGACGAAATCAAAATTGCCGATAGGACAGGTTCGTTTGAGTTTGTCGGCCGGTTGAATCTTTCCCACAGAGACAGAGACATCTTACTTTCGGCTGGACTTTTAAATTATACGCGTGAGAATACAAGGGATAAATAAAAGCTTATGACAGCTTCTTTTTGTGCGTATGTGGATGAATCTGGGGACGAGGGTTTTCAATTCCGTAAATCCTCCAATAAAGAAGCGAGCAGTGATTGGTTCGTTCTGGCAGCTTTTGTGACACGGAAAAAAACGGATACTGAGATGGTTAAGGTAGTTGACCAAGTGCGCCAAGAATTCCAACTTCATCCACGAAAACATATTCATTGGAAGAAATTAAAACACCGCCAAAAAGTTAGATATGCCCAGAGAATTGCGGCGCTACAAGCAAGACTTATAGCCGTTTGTGTTCACAAGCCTTCTTTGCTTGAGCCTGAGACATTCCAGGACAGATATCGCCTTTATTTCTATGCCGTTAGATACCTCATAGAAAGGGTATCATGGCTTGCTCGAGATAGACATAATCCCTCAAAATGGGGTGGTAATGGTACTGTACAACTGATTTTTTCCAACCGACAGGGCATGTCGTACAATGAAATGAAAGATTACCTTAGACTGCTCGAAAAGCAAAAACGGATGGGGAAGGATATACGCATTGAATTTAACAAGATTCCAATTGATACACTGAAAACCCAGACACCGGGGCGTTCTATGGGATTACAGCTTGCAGATGCCGTTGCGGGGGCATTTTTCAATGCGATTGAGCAAGATAAATTTGGCAATACTGAACCACGTTATTTGAGAACAATGATGCCAATTCTTTACCGTCATAATAATATATGTCAGGGATATGGTTTCAAGATCGTGCCCAGAGAGGCAATGGCAAATCTCAGAAATGAGGAAAATTTAAAATGGCTCTTAGAACACCAGTAAAAACGGCAGACCTCAGGACGTAGGAGCCCACGCTATACGCGCTGCTGTCCTTTCGGACAACCTACGTTAGTTCCTGCACATGTCTGCCTTTTATATGTTACGTTTGTCAATAGGGTCATGTCAACAGAATTTTAAGGATTTTTCGGTATCTTGGTTATTTCAGGAAATGATTGGCGAAACGATAACCATTTTCGGCACTGGCAGGGCAAGAAAGGGTGATGCAGCATACGAGTGGGCCTATGAAACAGGCAAGACTCTGGCACAGGCGGGCTTTGTTATCGCCAACGGCGGATACGGCGGAACAATGGAAGCTGCCGCTAAAGGAGCATCTGAGGTCGGCGGCAAAATTGTCGGCGTTACCTGCTCAGCCTTCAAAAGCACCGCCAACAAATATATTACTCGCGAGATTGTCACAGCTTCTCTCGATGAACGACTCGATACATTGATAAAGCTGGGCCAGGCGTATATTGTGCTACCCGGCGGAACAGGAACACTGCTGGAGCTGGCGAAGGTCTGGGAATTTAGAAACAAAGGCTTTCTCCCGGCAGAGAAACCGATTATATTGGTAGGCAGATTTTGGAAGCCTTTGGTGGATTTGATTGCCATGGACGACCCCGATAGCAGCCGGCACATAAAACTGGCAGATAAACCTGAGCAAGTTATCGAATTGATTGTCGATTATTGAATTGACATGGATAGGAAATTTACGATCTTGGTTTCGGCGTTTTTTATAAGCGTTGTCTCCGTAACGTTGGGACTTAGTGCAGGCACGACAGGAAAGCCCTTGCTACCGGATGGCTTTGTGCTGAGGGGTGTTGAAGGCAAGCTGGTCAGGCAAGATAGCAACAATGGATGGTTTTTTGAATTTGAGCCAGCGGTAAATGATAGTAAAGGCCGGGTCAGCGCCGGGGCAAGATTAGAACTGTTGCCGTCCTCCGCGCTGGAACAGATGGCTGCCGACGCAAATGACCGCTCTTTAGCCCCTGCACCTGTGGCGGGGGCTGCCTCGGCCACAGGTGCCGAGGCTAATTATAGACTCTGGGCCAGGCTCACAAAATATAAGGGCAGAAATTTCATATTCCCGATTTATTTTTTGCCCCTCCGCAAAGCTAAACAGCTCCAATCGTTACCATCCCCGCAAAATCAAGAAAAGCCGAAGCTTCTTGTTGAACCGAACGACGAGTTAGCCATACCGGAGAAGATATTAGACAAACTCAAGGCCCGGCGAACTATTCTTCGCCAGCAGCCTGAAAGAAGAATAAAAGTTAGGCAGAATTTTATTTTGGCTAACAGGACTGGCTTTATTTCGTCCTGCGTGATGCGTGATGCGTATCGCGCAGAAAAAAATACGCAATACGATATACGCAATACGCGATACGTTTTTGTCTTTGATGCTCTCGGACGGAATATCCAGCAGACTACAGTTCGGCTATTGCCTTGCCAGGCGTTGGAATTAGCCGAGCAGAGACAATCTGCTGAGCCAGACCCCATCCGGTTCAAAATAGCAGGGATTGTAACTGAATATAAAGGTGAAAGATTTCTACTGTTGCAGCGGGCAACCAGAGTTTACAGCTACGGTAACTTCGGCAGATAAAAAAATCAAGTTAAGCCACAGAGGACACCGAGGCCACCGAGATAAAAAGATGTATCCGCCG
>JBHIDV010000296.1:0-3884 GCA_046760285.1 Sedimentisphaerales bacterium | reverse complement strand
GTAATGGGCTTACCCAGGCCAGATTTTTTGTTCGGGCCGCCGAAGACGTCCGGCGGAAAAAAGTCCTCGCCACACGCTCGCAGATTCAAATTGCCATACTTAAAAGCCGATTCAGTAAGTTTTATTGTGCGAGTTTCCATACAAATCCAAGAAAATTTGACCTTCTCACTGCCGTCAGTATAATAGTATATTCTATCAAATACTATATCAATAACAAGGACAATTAATGGGTGAAAAATTAGCTTGATAATCCCACATCCGTTATTCGGAAATAAATAATGCCGGACTTACAGAAAAATATTTTGCCAAAATCATAATATGGCGTATGCTTAACTTTCGTTTGCGATTTAAGATTTTCGAGCCGAGTTGTCTTTGATTTAAAAGTCGCCCTAAGTCGGAGCCATTGAGGCCATTCTCATCTAAAAGAAATTTCAATGTCTCTATAGGGTCTGCCTTAGGAACTGGGAAGTGCTTTTGTTCATAGGCCTTGATATTGTTAGCAAGGGATTCTAAATAAAACTGCTGAATCCGAGTTAGGTCTTCTCTCGCTGCAAGTTTCTGGGCTACAGCCAAAGCTTTTTTATATTCAGCTTTTGTATGAATAGGCAATAGAAGCATTAAACAATCCTGCAATCTCAAAAAATCGTCCGGCAGCTTGCCGGATGCCGATTCTTTAATCCGGGTTATGGTGTTACTCATAATTTATTTTTCCAACTTTCTTTACTATAATCTTTGTGTGTTAATACTATTTCTATTACTACCAATTGTCCCATATAATTAACTGCTGTTATTAACCTGTATTTGTTTCCTGAAATATTAAATATCACGTACCTCTTGTTACCAACATGAACTAAGTCGGCTGTATTGAATGTTTGTTTTATATCGTGCCATTTGCGCCAGTGAGCGGCTTCAACGATATTAATCCAATGTTGTAATGGCTTTTCAGCACGCTGATGCTTCTGCCAAAACTGCTGTAACAGTCCTTTGCCTATTATCTCCACGAGTACATTATGTACTCAATTCGGCAAAAAAACAAGAGAAATATAGAAATTTTTAGAATATTTTTTTAGCCACGCACTTAAGCCTTTTGTTTTTAGCGGTTTAATTAAGCCGGTTTGTTTGACACAAAAAACACTTGCGGTATAATAGCATTCTCATTTCGGGCAAAACGAAAGGTGTACCGATGGCTAAAAAATTTGTAAGAGCGATTTTCCCCGGCTCGTTCGACCCGATTACAAACGGACATCTGGACGTCATCAGCCGAGGTTTGAAACTCTTTGACGAGCTTATCATCGCGGTCGGCACCAGCCCAGTTAAAAACCAGCTATTCACGCCTGAAGAACGGGTCGAAATGATAGCGGAACTAATCTGCGAAAGACACATGACCGGCGTCTCGGTAGAAAGTTTTGACGGCCTAACCGTTGAATATGCCGCGAAAAAAAAGGCAGATGTCATCCTGCGAGGCCTGCGAAGCCTTACTGATGTTCAATACGAGTTCCAGCTTGCTATGACCAACCGAGCCGTGGCGGGGATCGAGACCGTCTTTGTTATGACCAGTGAGCAGTACGGCTTTACCAGCTCGACCCTGATTCGCGAGGTGGCCTCATTAGGCGGCGACCTTACGAACCTGATTCCGGAAAACGTCCATAAACGCTTGCGGAAACGCATGAAAAAATGAAGATGATTTGAAATTAGCATGTTCACGGTCAGTGTCGAAACACGCTTTCGGGCAGCGCATCAGTTAATTGGGCCTTCCGGCTCAAAGGAACCTGCGCATCGTCATAACTGGGCCGTTGCAGCCGATGTCAGCTCGGACTCGCTCAACACTACGGGAGTAGTGATCGACTTTCGCTGGCTTAAGGCAGCTCTCGATAATATCGTAGCTGAATTTGATAATAAATCCTTGAGCAAAATCGACTATTTTCGACGGAACAGCCCATCGGCTGAGAACGTAGCCAAATATATATATGAAAAACTTGAACCGAAACTGCCCAAAGGGCTAAAATTGCAAGGTATCAGGGTTATTGAAGAACCAGGCTGTTCAGCAGGATTCAGCAAATAAATACCGTCGCCGTCCAGCGACGGCTAAAATGTTGTCGGCGCAGCAGGATTGTGGTATAATAGCGAAAAATAAGGCTTGAGTATGTTATGTCAGATTTGTAACAAAAAAACAGCAACTATCCACCTGACCGAGATCAGTGAAGGGCTGCGCAGCGAGATGCATGTGTGCGAACAATGTGCCATCGAGCAGGGCATAGCTGCTAAGAGTCAGGTCTCCATAAATGAACTGCTCAGCAGTTTGCTTGCTGTCCAGCCGAGTGACGAGGAGCTGTTCGGCCCTTCGGAGCAGAAGAGCAGTTGCCCGCGCTGCGGTTTTACGCTCGGTCAATTCCGCAAGGAAGGTCTCTTGGGCTGTCCCTATGATTATGAGCTTTTTGAGGAATCGCTGCTGCCGCTCATCGAAAGAGCCCACAATGGCAAGACCAGCCACTGTGGCAAGGTCCCTTCAAAGATACCACAGGATACCAAGAAGCAAATAGAGCACGCCAAGCTGCGTCAACAACTGGATGCTGCGGTGCGGAATGAAGATTACGAATTGGCAGCCAAATTACGAGACAAAATAAAAAAGTTTGAAACCCAAGAGGAGAAAAATGTCTTATAAAGTTAATGTAATCATTGAAAAGGATGAATGTGGATATTACGCATATTGCCCAGAGCTTGAAGGATGTCAAACTCAAGGTGACACCTTGGAAGAAATATTAGGTAATATAAAAGAAGCTATTGAACTTTATTTGGAAACGTTGCCCTATGAAGCTGACCGATATAAGTAATGACATTAACGAATGGTTTAGCGGCTCGGGGCCGTTAGCTGATATCGTTGTATCTTCGCGGATTCGTCTGGCCAGGAACCTGGCTGGCTATAAGTTCTTGAGACATTGCTCTACCGCTGAAAAATCTGAAATCCTAAGTAAGCTAAAAGATGTTCTGATGTCGCTCGATCTGGGCGATACCATCTCCTATATCAGCGTGGACAAGACCTCGGCTCTCAACAGAGATTTCCTGGTGGAGCGACATCTTATCAGCCGACATCACGCCGCAGGCCGAGGCCCCCGAGGCGTGGTTATTGCCCGGCGGGAATTTTTCACCGCTATGATTAATGAAGAGGACCACCTGCGAATGCAGGTGTTAAAAGCCGGCTGTCAACTGTCTGAATGTGCTAAACAGATAAATCATATCGACGATATGATAGAGCAGAAGGTCGATTATGCCTTCAGTCCCCGGTTTGGATACCTGACGGCCTGCCCCACTAATCTGGGCACGGCAATTCGGTGTTCTGTAATGCTGCATCTGCCGGCCTTGAAGATGACCGGCCAGATAGAGAAGTTCTTCAACGCCGCAAGGGATATGGGCCTGGCGGTGCGGGGACTGTTCGGGGAAGGCACAGAAGCAGCAAGCGATTTATACCAGATTTCTAACCAGGTAACGCTGGGTATTTCAGAGCAGACCATCGTCTCGGAATTTGAAAACGTTATCATCCCTGAAATAGTCGAATATGAAAACACTGCCAGAAATCATTTACTCTCCAAGCAGGTAAATACTCTCGACGACAAGATTTCTCGAGCAATGGCACTTTTGCAGAACGCCCATCTGATAAGTTCGCAGGAGGCATTGTTCTTGCTAAGCCATTTGCGGTTAGGTATTAATATGTACCAGCACATGGGGGCAGCAACACCTGCAATAAAGAGGCTTTGCACGCTGGCCGGCACCACCGATAAAGGCAAAGGCCTTTCCATTGCCACTATTAACCGGCTATTTATGCTGACCCTGCCGGCTCATCTGCAGTTAAACTACGGAAAACCGCTGGATTCTACCCACAGAGATGC
>JBHIDV010000295.1:0-3900 GCA_046760285.1 Sedimentisphaerales bacterium | reverse complement strand
TGTCGCTGCTGAAAGAGTACAACAAAAATGAAGGGCTGATCAAGCACGCTCTGGCTGTGGAGGCGGTGATGAGATATGCAGCTCGCAAACGCGGCCAAGACGAGGGAAAATGGGGCGTCATCGGATTAGTGCACGACCTGGACTACGAGCAATTCCCCGAGCAACACTGTCATAAGACCAAGGAGATTCTCAGAGCTCAAAATTGGCCGGATGATTACATCCGGGCGATACTTTCCCATGGCTGGGGGATATGCAACGATGTCGAACCTCAGAGCGAACTGGAAAAGGTCCTCTATACGATGGATGAACTGGTCGGGCTGATAGTGGCAACGGCTCTGGTTCGGCCAAGTAAAAGTGTGATGGACATGAAGGTAAAATCGGTCAAAAAGAAATGGAAGGACAAATCCTTCGCTGCGGGTGTAAATCGAGACGTAATCAAAAAAGGTGCCGAGATGCTGGGCGTGGAATTAAGCGAGCTTATCGAAGATGCGATTATGGGAATGCGCCAGGTAGCTGACGAAATCGGCCTAAGAGGCAATCCAGACATTTCGGGATAAGCTTTGGGCTTTGAGCGAGCAAATTTGAGATTAAAGATGCGTAAGTCAATTTTATCAGTCTTAATTCTTCTACTGATAAGCGGCTGTGACAACAACAAAGCCGAGTTGGAAGAAGTGAAATTGAGACGGGCCGCTATTGTGAAAAAGATAGCTGTTTCGCAAGAAGCTGGCGAGTCTGTGCTGGTAGTGGGTGGTGAGATTATCACCAGCGACCAGATAATTCAGACACCACTCGGACAAAGCGAGATGGTCGTATCACTGGCAGAACATTTTAAGCCCATCGCGCAAACAAGCACCCTGGAGCAGTTCAAAAAGTGGGCCAGGCCACAAATTGAAGAAGTTCTTATGGACAAAATATCTGAGATTTTGCTTTATCAGGAAGCTAAAAGGCAGGCGCCAGACAATGTTGATGAAGTTCTGGAAAAGGCGGCAGATATAGAGGTGAGAAAATTTATCCTGAGCTTCGGAGGCGATGAGGCCAAGGCTGAGGAGAAACTTAAACAAATGGGAATGGCTCGCAAGGACTTTAAGGAGAATCGGAAAAGATTAATTCTTACTCAATGGTATATAGCATCGAAGTTGTCGGATAACCGGCCTATCACTTATACAGAGTTGATGAAGTGCTATGAACAGATGAAAGAGCAATTTTTTGTTATACCGGCGAGGTTGCAGTTTCGGCTAATTGATATCCAGCCGGCCAGATTAGAGATAACAGACCCGAATCAGGACCAGCTCGAACAAGCCAGAAAGTTAGCTAATAAACTGATTCAACAACTCCAGGCCGGTGCCGATTTTAGCGAATTGGCCAAGAAATATTCACATGGACACAGGCGAGAATTCGGCGGATTATGGCAACCGGTGCAGCCGGAATCCTTAGCTAAGCCTTATGATACTCTTATGGAGGCGGCGGAAAAAATACAGCCGGGTCAGATTGCCGGACCCATTGAAGCAGAGGGACATATCTTCATAATAAAGCTAAAAGAGAAACGCACAAAAAGCTTTCAGCCGTTCGAGAAAGTGCAGGAAAAATTAGAGCAAAAGATTATTTCTGACCGCCGCAAAAATGCTATCGATAAACTTAAAGCCGAAGTTATACAGCAAATAGCACCGGGCGAAAAGGACGAGTTTATAGATTCTTGCCTGGAAAAAATTTACCAGATGAGCAATTGAAATATTTAGCCCCGCGTTTTACGCGGGGTTTTTACGATAGGTAACAGATGGAAATCATAGCACACGGCATAGACCTGGTGGATTGTCCACGGATAGAAAAAATGATAAAGCAGCACGGCGAGCGTTTCATCAACAGGGTTTTCACTGCTGCCGAACAAAACTATGCCCAGGGCAAGAAGGACAGGGTAGAGAAATTAGCCGGGCGTTTTGCGGCGAAGGAGGCTGTTCTCAAGCTGATGGGGACCGGCTGGCGGGGCAAAATCGCCTGGACTGATATTGAGGTAGTAAACAATACTGCGGGTCAGCCGGAGGTCACTCTCACCGGTGAAGTAAAAAAACTCGCTGATAAACTCGGCATTAGACATGTAAGTGTTAGTATTACGCATACGGCTAATTTTGTAATAGCATCAGCAGTCGCCCTTACGAAAAAGGGACAGTCACGGTAGAAGGACGATGGACGAGTGACGATGGAGGATGGACGACGATTAGCCGGCCCACCTGTGGGGCCGGCCAAACTGGATTGTCTTCAATTTCAATCTCTCATTTTATTTTACAAATGCAGACGGAATGTTGGGACTTTGCGGATTTACGCACACTTTCTGCGTAGAAGGATTAATAACTAAATCCATATCTTTCATTGGTACAGCCCCCATTAAGACAGAATCGCCCAGCACTAATGCTCCGGTGAAACATGTACGATTTTCAAATTCTATTTGCACTGGCCCAACATATGGCACAATTTGAGATTTGCCATCCGCAGTAGTTACTTCTCTTTTCTCAATTGGTTCTAAGCCCAATTGTAAACGGATATGTTCAGGAATACACAGTGTCATTGCCCCGGTATCAACGAGAGCCTTAATAGATATAGGCTTAATTTTATTATTTTTAGGATTTTTAATAGAAATATCTGCATATACATAGCCCATCTCAATTGCTCCTTTTGAGGCTCATTTTGCGAGAGAACCACTATATGAATACCATATAAGTTTTTAAAAATCAAGTAATTTGTTATATCTAATATCGAGCATCCAGAGTGAAGCTCGCTTACTTGGCGGTCTGCTCCACCTTTGGAGGACTGGCTTGTCTTCGGTTTCAAGCTCTCAAAATACATAACGGCTGAACCCAGACATGGCGCGGTTAGCGACGTCGGCTAGAGTGAATTGTTGGCGTCATTTCTTCTCCAGTACGATCAATGCCCTGGCTGGGGCCTCGGATGACGGCATCTTCTTACGCATCTCACAGTAGAAGTCCTTCAGTTCATTTCTCAGCCCAGCTTTGGCAAGATCTTCCAGACCGCCAATCTGGGAGGGACTCAGGTTAGCGACTCGCCTCCAGATACGCATGGCGTCAGTCTTTGCACCAGCCTCTGCCGCCGTCACGGCCACTTGGGAATAACACTCCGGCAACTCCCTTGGTGTCAGCCTCTTGGCTGCGTCAGGGAAAATCTCCTCAGCTTGCTTCCAATCACCCGTGTCCAGGTATGATTCAAACAATGCGAACGCAGCCCGTTCTTTCAGTTCTTTGTCACTAGCATTCTCAACCGCATACTTGAGCAATGGAATGGAGCGTTTTGGGAAATTCATACGGTTCATAATCCAACCAACCGTGTACGGGCGACTGGGATCACCTCCATCCGCCAGTTTCTCAGCGCGCGAGAAGTATCGATCAAGTTCATCCTGTTTAGCACTCTCCAGCATCCTCCAGAACACGCGTTTTTCTGTGTACTGCCACTTTGGCCGGTTCGCGAGCCATTTCCAGGGTACCTCATCTTCCACGCGGATATATTTCTCAAAATCAAACGCCAGGACATACGCTGCCTTTTTCGACGATGCAGAGTTCGCTGGAGATGACTCCATCTCTTTTCGAAGCAAAGTGACCGCTTCTCCTGTCCGGTTTTCGCGTGCCAGAAAGTGTGCATAATCTGCCAGCAGCCAACTTCGCCAGTCCGCGTGGCCTCTGTGACGCCGCTCCGGCTCAGGCTGTGGTGTAGTCAGCGCCAGCCCCTTCCGCAGGGCTTTCTGTTCTTGAGCCGGTTCCTTCCGGCCTCGATAGTAGTGGGCGCGTTTCCACCAATATTGGGGGTCGTCCTTGGATTGTTTTTCCTCCCGCCTGATTCGAGCCTCAATGATTCGCTGTCCGCTCGCCGCTTGTACTTGCCCGGCGAAAAAAGCGT